>CAZHWZ010000001.1:0-77583 GCA_964535965.1 uncultured Candidatus Bathyarchaeia archaeon
CCCATTCTCCAGTTAACGGATTCTTAACAATCTCGCTTAAATACTCTTTCCAAGAAATTTCCAACGCCTTTTTCCACAGGTCATACTTTTTGGTGATACTTTCATAAGCCTTCATGTGAAACTCACAATAATCTTTTTCATGGGCTTCCCTATTGCAAATTGCGCATTTCAACCCTTTTCATCCTCTCCTCTTTTAATGGACACCTTGGATTGAAACATAGAGTCCATGGGCGTCTTCCTTTTATTCGAACCTGAACCGTAGGCCAACCGCATCCACGGCAGTTTTTCCCCAGCGGTCTTACTGTGCCCTTCTGCGGAAGTGGGAATGACGTTTTGCATAGGCCTTTGAAGTAGTTTGTGCAGCCGACAAATCGTTTGCCAGTTCTTCTTGAGTAAAGCGTCATGAGTTTTCCGGTGTTACAAATTGGACACGTGCCAATGGTTCTTTCTTCTAGTCTTGCTCTTTTTATGGCGTTGCTTAGTTGTTCGCCAATTATTTTCTCTTTTTCTTTTAATTCTTCTGTTGCGGGTTTAAGGATTTCAACTGCGTCTATAAGAACATCCTGTCTTTTTTCGCTGTTTAGCTGAATCTTATTCATTCTTTCTTCGAGTTCCCTTGTTAGCTTTATTGAAACGACTGTTGGGCAATATTTTTTTAGAACCTCTAGAACCTCGAATCCTAAATCTGTCACAACCATTCTTTCGTCTCGAACGTACTTTCTATCGTATAGTGTCTGTATAATATCCGCTCTTGTTGCTTTTGTTCCGATTTCCGATTCCTCCATTCTTTTGAGGAGGCTACCAGGATTATATCGTGGCGGCGGTTTAGTGAACTTATCCTCTAAAGTCATTTTTTTGATGCTGACTGTTTGTCCCTCTTTCATAGGTGGCAAGAGAACCTGTTCTGACCTCATGTAAGGTCCGTAGAAGCGTAGCCAGCCTTCCTTTAAAGTTTGTCTTCCTCTCAGGTAGAAGCGATGTCCATTAATGTTAATGTGGACTTTCATGCTTTGTCTTATTGCTGGTTCGTCAAAAACCGCCATAAATCTTCGGACGACAAGATCCCATATACGCCTTTCAGAGTCGTCTAGAACTCTTTCTGGCAGGTTTCCTGTTGGATAGATGGCTGGGTGTGCCGGGTCTTCCTTCTTTCCTTCTCTTGGTTTTAATTGTGGTTTTGCGAGAAGTTCTCCTGTGAGCTTCTTGTATTCATGGAATTTGCTTAGGTTTTTCAGTATTGCTTCATAGTTGATTGCTGGTGGAAGTTTCTGGCTGCTTGTTCTGGGATAAGAGATTAAAGCGTCTAAGTATAGACGTTGAGCAATGTTTGAAGTGCGCATTGGAGTGTAGCCGAAAAGGCTGTATGCTTCGCTTTGAAGGGCTCCTAAATCGAAGGGTAGTGGCGGCATTTGCTGAAATTTTTTAACCTCTATTTTCTCTATTTCACCCTTTTTCCCTTTGCTGGCTTCCACTATTGTGATTGCTTCCTTCTTGGCTTCGATAATTTTCCTTTCATATCCTACTTCAAAAATTGAACCAGCTACTTCAACTTCAGCTTTTACACTCCAGTACGGCGTTGGCACGAAAATTCTTATCGCCTTTTCCCTAGCCAAAAGAAATCTAAGGGTCGGACCTTGCACTCTCCCTGTGCTTAGTGTTGCGTATTTCCCGCTCCAATCTCTTGCCGCTATTGTAAGGGCTCGTGATAGGTTTACGCCGTAAAGCCAGTCAACCTCGTGTCTTGCGCGTCCAGCCTCTATGAGTGCAAAATCTAGATGTGGCAACAGTTCCGCGTACGATTTCTCCAGTTCTTCTTTAGTTAGGGTGGAGTATTTCATTCGTTTTGAGGTGGCTTCTTTGTTGCTACAGGCATATTTCAGTATACAGTATCCGATTATACTCCCTTCAATATCATAATCACATGCATCGACAAACATGTCAGCGTCGCTCGCCAATTTTGAAATAGTTTCAAGCCATATGCGAATTTGTTTTGCTCCTCTCTCGGCAGCATATCTTGGTACCCATTTAAAACTGAAAACAGGATAATAGTTTCTTCCGCTTCTTTCTTCAGCAACGGTGTATAAGTGTCCTAAAGCCGGAACGACAATTATTTCCTTATCCCTTTTGGCCACATAATAGGGGACTCCGTTATCTTCCATCTTCCTCGCTTTTCCCTTCGAATCAAGGGCTGAAGCTATTCTTTGCGCGGCATCAGGCTTTTCTGTGATAATTAACGTGTACTTTCCCATTATGTCACAAACCACGCAAGCATTTTAGGAATGATTTCTCAGAATTAAGCATTGTAGATAAATTAAAAGTTTCTATGCGTCAAGGCTTTTGTGGCATGGGGACACCACAGAATTCGATGATTTCCTCGCCAACCTACACTTTTATCGTTTTTCAACAAAAAGGAGTTTGCGGGAGACATCTCCAGCTTGGGGAGAAATACTCTTTCGGCCATTTTTACCGCCTTCGATCAGTCTTAAAGATTTGTACCGTGTGGCTTGTAAGGCGAGGATATTGCGAAAGCTGTGATTAAAACCTTAGCTTTAGTTGAGACTAGCCTTCCCATTCTAGAAGTCTTTTTTCTCCTTCAATTTTCTTTATGTCAGTTATGTCTTGTGTCACTTCCATAGTTCCCAAATATTTTCCATTTTTGTCTCTTACCGCGAAATATCTGATGTAGATTAGGCGATTGTTCATCGTAATCCAGAATTCAGCCACATCCTTCTTACCTGTTCTAAAGGCTTCTAAAATCTTATTCACTATGTGAATGCTTTTCTGCGGATGGCATAATTGTACTTTTCTTCCAATGACTGCCTTCGTCCGGACAAAAACCCTTTTCTCAGCCTTGTTGAAGTATTTGACAGTGTCATTTTTATCGACAAATGTGATGTCAACTGGAAGCGAGTCAAGCACAGGCTCAACTTCCTCTTTCGAAAGGCTTCCAGTTTCAAAATGTAATATGCCTTCAGGCGCAAGTGCTTTTTCGACTTTTTGTTGCTCTCTTTCTTTGGCTTGCGGCATTGCTATCAAATGCGGGGGCGTAAAGCTGCAGTATCCAATTTCATTAAATTCTCTTTGGATATCTCTCCACTCCTGCTCCGCGACCACCCGCAGAGCCGTTGGAAAAAGTATGTTATTCTCCTTGAAAATATGGCTTGAAAGGGTTTCACTTAAAAATTTGGCTACTTCACTGAGCTCCTTTTTGAGGTCTTGAAAGCTTATGTTATTGTAATTTTCAACTAGATTGCGAAACTGTTTCTTTTTTTCTCTCAGCTTGTTGTGTTCCATCCACATTATTGCTGGTGGCTCTGTGATTCCATGTTTCTCTAGAATTGGAAAGAGCACGTTTTCCTCTCTCAAGTAGTGCCTTTCTGCATCCAAAAAGTCTGCCGCTATATGCTTCAGTTGCGTTACATCCTCAATAATATGAGTTATATTTTCTGCTTGTTGAACCTTATTTGCAATACTGTTAAGTTTTTCTAGTATCTGTAGAAGAATTTTGTGCTCTTCCATAAGGATGTGAATTGGATTTCCGGGAACAATCTCCATTTTCTGTTTTTCGAGCTGTTCTCTAAAAACTGCTAGATGAACGTCACATAGTCGTTGAACTTCTTCTCTCGGCATTCCTTCCTTTACAAGCTCATCTTCAATCTTAGCAATTTCTTCCGAGCTTATGCCCTCTAAAACATGTCTGAACCTTTCTTTAACTTCCTGTGGTGGCATCCCAGCATGTAGCTGCTTAATCAACTCCTTCAGCGCCTTTTTCTTGTCTTCACTCATCCCGTTCATTCCTCTCTCACCCTTCTTCCTTAATTTTCATAGCTAAATTTTTTCCAAGCTCTATGATTTGCTTAACATCCTTTTCCGTTGGCGGTCCATTTATTTCTATTGCTCCAACAACTTCAATTTTTAACGGCCCCAGTATTTCTTGGACATGTTTTATGGCGCCTCCGCCCCAGCCGTATGAACTTAGGACGGCTCCGAATTTTAGCGGTGGTCGCAAAGCTTTCACCAGATGAGTAGCGAATAAGAAAAAAGAAGGAGATGCATGGTTAATGATGTTAGAAAGGCTAGAATCAACATAAGCCACCGGAAACGAGCTGACTGCACCCAAAGCGCCTCAAGCGCAGTTATATTCCTTTTCTTCATAAAAGCATTCTACTACTATGTGGACTATTCACGTTTGATGATGGTAATCCCTTTATAATGCTGGTTGCCTAAACAATGTTGGAATGGTGAACCATTGAAATGGGATATTCGGCTGTATGGAAAGTTTTAGAAGAGATGCTTACGGATTTCCGAAAAAGAGGATTAATCGTTCCAGCAGAAGTCATGAGCAATTTAAAGTCTGCAAGAACGATGATCAAAATCTTAAAGGCGGACAAGAGTCGCGGGGAAACTCTTCAGAAGATTGAGGAATATCTTGGAAGCGTGGAATCCTATCTTGTTTCTGAAGGAGAGAATAGGTTTGGAAGCAAATATGTGGAAGAATGGCTTGGGCGCTTGAATGAGGCCGGCAGAAAAGCCTTCGAGGAAGAGGAAGAAGCAAGGTTTATTCCTGGGCTTCCACGGGAACACAAGTGGATTCGTGTTAAACATTCAGCCAAATTACCCCTTAAAAAACTAAAGATGCTAGCTGAGGAGTCAAATCTTTCATATAAAGTTCAAAATGATGGCTGCTTGCTTGTTTATGGTGAAAACGAGCGCATAAAAGATTTTGTCAAGAAAATGGCTACAAAATATGGGTCAAAAGTTGAAAAATAGCGTTAAAAAGTACATAACCGTTAAAACTTGACGGATGCAATAATTTTTATAGAGAATCCTACAAAATCTGTCTTTAATAAGATAGTCTCCGTGTTCATTAGAAGGTGAGGGCGCAAACTGGATGCCCTACGTTAAAAAAATAGAACTTAAAGGCTTCAAATCGTTCGGGCCGCAAACAGTTAAAGTAGTCCTAGATAAGGGCTTCACAGCAATTACAGGTCCTAATGGAAGCGGGAAAACAAACATTGTTGACGCGGTTTTATTTGCCCTAGGCGAATTAAGCACAAGAAGGCTTCGTGCCGAAAATGCTGCCAAACTAATTTTCCACGGGTCTGAGAAGGCAGGATTAGAAAGGGCGAAAATAGCTAAAGTAATCATTCAGTTTGACAATACAGACGGACGCATGCCTGTCGATACAACCACCGTTACAATCTCACGAGAGGTTTATAGAAACGGTCAAAGCGTGTATAGGCTTAATGGCAGAAGAATCTCGAGGACGCACATTTTAGAGAGCCTTTCCATGGCAGGGATAAGCTCCACGAGCCAAAACATAATTTTGCAGGGTACAATAACCCGTCTAGCAGAAGTTTCCCCGATGGAACGAAAGAAAATTATTGAGGATTTGATTGGCATAGCTCAGTATGACGCTGAGAAAGCTGAGGCTGAGGAGAAACTGCGGGCAGCGGATATCTCGATACGTACAGCCATGGGTAGAATAGACGAGGTGCAGAAGAGGGTAGACGACCTTGAAAGAGAACGCAACGAACTTTTAAGATGCAATTTCATCCAAGACGAGATAAAGAAGTTTGAAACCGTTAAACTCTCACATGACATGGCACATATACAAAAGAAAGTCAAGGAAACCACATTACAGGCGGATAAAGTTAGAAGCAGAGTTGAAAAATTAAGACAGCTCCGCGAAGAGCATAGGTCAAAAAGAAGGGAAGTTGAAGGTGAGTGGCGAAAATTAAGCTCAGAAATCGTTGAAGAAGGCGGCTCACAAGTATTAAAGGTTCAGATAAGAATAGGCGAATTAAAATCAAAATTAACAGAATTAACAACTAAAATAAGCTCTGGAAAAACAAGCTCTGAAGGATTAAAACGAATTAGGGAAAACAACCTTCAACAGTATGAGTCCATTAGAAAGGAAATCCGCGAGAACCGCCTAAAAATCAGACAATTGAAAAGCGAACATGAGGGAATTTTAAACGAAATAAATGCAAAACAGGCTGAACATGATACCCTCGCTAAAGAAACCGCTCTGCTTTGGGAAAACCTTGGAGAAAATAGCAAGAGAATCCGAGAAATTGAGTTGCAACTCGAAAATCATTACAAAAGGCTCACATATCTGAGGTCCGAACATGCAAAAAGCCAGACAGCCATCAAAATCCGTGCGAGAAGGCTTAAGGACCTAAGTGACCGTAAAGAAAAATTTGCAGCAACATTCAACGAACTTGAAAAATCATTAGCTGAGCTTGAGAAGGTGCAGAAGGAACAAAAAATTCAGCTTAAAAACTTGGAGCGGATGCTTGAACGGAGAATCGCACAAAAAGAAGCCATTGAAAGTGAAATGGTCGAGGCTGGAAGAATAGCTGATTCCGCACGGGAAGCAGTAATAGAGTTTGCCACTCAAAGGGAACTTGCAGAAACCGTGGCTGCGGAAGAGAAAGCCCTAAGAAGCATAGAAGAACTAGGCGAGTTAGGCGTTATCCAAGGGGTGTATGGCCGACTCCGCAACCTAATAAAAATTGACAAGACCTATCAACGAGCAATAGAGGCTGCAGCCGCAGGATGGCTTGACGCGATAGTTGTGAAGGATTTTGACGCAGCCTTCACATGCACGGAAACCTTAAGAAGAATGAAGTTGGGGAGAATAAAAATAATTCCGCTCCAGAGAGCATTAAATCCTAAGTCCTTGAAGGTTCCTGAAAAAGAAGGTGTTAGTGGCGTTGCTCAGCTGTTTATGAAATATGAAAAGCATTATGAACCTGCGGTTTACTTCGTTTTCGGCGACACATTAATTGTCTCGGATGATAAGACTGCTTTTGCCTTGTCAAGCGAGGGCTACCGTGCAGTTACAGTCAACGGAGACCTCTATGAGGCAGGCGGCGCCTTCGAAAGCGGTTACTACCGTGCTCCAATAGACTTTTCCACCATCATACCGAGCGAAGAAGCCATCAAAAGCCTAGACGAAGCCGTCAGAGCTCTCCAACAACATCTTTCACAAAGAGGTAGCGACATAACCTCTTTTGAGGAGGAAATAGACAGAACTCGTGTTGAAATTACTCGTTTATCAGAGGCTGTAACCACCCTTGACAGGGAAATAGACAGAGTTAAAAGAAGTGTTAGAAGGACAAGAGCTAACATCAAACGTGTGGGTCATCACATCGCACAGCTTGAAAAGGAAATAGAAAACGGAAAAACACAGATGTGGCTCCACAGGGCTGAAAGAAGCTCTATCCAAAAGGAAATGCGAAAGCTTCAGAGCGAAATGAACGGTTTAAGACGGAAAGCAGACCCTAGACACATTCAAGAACTGGAGGTTAAAAGAGAGAAATTTGCAGAGGAAATAATAACCTTAAGGCAGAAACTCGGCACAATCCAAACAGGAATTTCAACGCTTCAATCGCAATTCGACAATGTTTTAAGGGTCGGATATAAAAACGCAAAAATCCAACTCACAAAGGTTGAGCAACAACTCAGAAATGTGGAAAAAGAAGTGGCGGGTGCGCTTCAAGAGCGAGAATCACTAAAACAGGAGCTGTCGGAGCTGGAAAAAAGCCGTATTGAGCTTTCTAAAACTGTTTTTTCGGCAAGGGAAGAAGCCAAAAAATTCACCATCCAGATAGATGACATTGATAAAGAACTTCACAAGCTTGACACAGAATATGAGCAGGCTGACCGTCTGTTAAACCAGCTTCAGCTCAACATTCAAACATCGCTACTACAACTTGAACATTATCAAAACCAGCTTAGACAATTTGGTTATGAGCAACCATTAGAGGTAACACCAAAGCAGGTTGAGGAAGCTGAAACATCCATTAGGATGATGCAGTTTGAACTAGAAAGAATCGGAGCAGTAAACCAGCTTGCCCTATCCCACTACGCTGAACAAATTTCTCGATATAAAGAACTCTCATTAAGGTTAAATGAGCTTGAAAGAGAGAAACAAGTCATAGTGCAGTTTATGGATGAAGTTGAAAGTAAAAAACGCAAGGTCTTTACCGAAGCCTTCGAAAAAATCAATCAGAACTTGGAAAAGTACTTCTCAAAGCTCACTGGAGGCGGAAACGCCACTCTGAAGCTTGAAAATCTTGATGAGCCGTTCTCTGGCGGTATTGACATGATTGTTCAGTTTCTTAACAAGCCTTCAATTGTTGTGAGTGGAGCCAGTGGCGGTGAGCGTTCAGTGGCAGCAGTTGCCTTTATATTCGCCTTGAAGGAGTTCGCTCCAACATCCTTCTATATCCTCGACGAGATAGATGCTCATCTGGACGCTTTTCATGTTTCAAAACTCGCCGACCTTCTCTGTGAAGAGTCGGAAAAAACCCAGTTTACAGTCATCACTTTAAAGCCTGAAATGATAAATAAGGCACAGAAAGTTTACGGAGTCTATGAACGCAACGGGGTCTCAAACGTTATTTCAGCCAAGTTCCTAGAGGTGACAAGTTAATGGCTGCCACTCATAAAAAGCCTTTTTATTTGCGTCCTCCATGGAACATTCTCTTTGAGTTCCACAAACTCGAAAAGCTTACACCTTGGAACATCAATGTTGCGTATCTGCTTACAACTTTTCTTGAGGAAATGGAAAAGACGGGGCAGATAGACTTTAGGGCATCAGGCGTAGCCCTCGATTCTTCAGCCCTCATATACTTGATGAAATCAAAGCTTCTTATGAAGCTTGAAGAACCACCTCCACCGCCTAAAGGTCCACAAGACTTTGTTCCTCCACCCCTATTTCTGCCGCTCAGGCATGAACTGACGTCAACAACCATAAGGCATCTGCTAGAAGTTTTAGATGATGTTTTAAAGGGCGAGAAACTAATCCGCTTTGAAAAAACCGTTGCAGAACCCATTCTTCCAACACCCTCAGAGATTCTACCCCAGCTAGATTTGTACTTGATGGAAATTGAATTGCAAATGGAAAAGCTCTACGGCTTTCTTTTGGAGAGGGTTAAAGGCACAGGGATAATAGAGTTTTCAGCCTTAATAAATGGAATGGGGCGGATGGAATCCATCCGCACATTTATCCTCTTACTATTTCTGGCGCAAGATGGAAGGGTAAACCTATGGCAGGATGAAGAGTCTGAGGAGATATACATAGCTGTTGGGGATTTAAACCTTGCAGAAGGCGGAAAAACAAACACTTAACCTAGAAGATTTGGCTGTTCAGAAAAAGCAAGACGCGGAAAAAATGCAGCATGACATAACATTAGTGGAAGCCTCATTGTATGTTGCTGGTCGCCCCTTAGACCTAAACGAGTTATGCTCGGTTTTGAAGACTCGTTCAAAAAACAAAGTTAAGAGGCTTGTGAAGATGCTTATGCAGGAATATGCGAGCAGAAACACAGCCCTTGAAATTCTAGAGCTGAAAGATGAAAGATATGTTTTGCAGTTGAAGACTGATTTCACGCCTCACGTTAAGAAACTTGTCATCAGACCGCTACTTTCTATGGGTCCATTAAAAACACTTTCTTACATTGCCTATAGGCAACCAATATTCCAAAAAAGGGTTGTTGAAGTGCGAGGTCACCACGCCTACGGTCACATCAAACTACTAAAAGAAATGGGTTTAATTGCAAGTGAAAGAAGCGGACGCTCAACGGTTCTTAGAACAACTGAATATTTTGCAGATTACTTCGGATTAAGCCATGACATTGCAATCATGAAAAGAGAACTAAAACATGTCTTTGAAGGCTTCGGAAAAGAAGCAAATCTTAAGCCCTAAAATGGATATGTTTATATGCAGAATAAGGGTGATAGTGAGCACCTAAAAAGTGAAATGAGAAATGTCAGTTTGGCACGGTGACCTACACAAGAAAAAGCCCTTAGGAGGCAGAAAACGAGCTTATAGAGGAAAGAGGAAATTCGAGCAAGGCTCATTTCCAGCAGAAACAATCTTGGGCGAAACAAAACGGAAGACTGCCAGAGGAAGAGGCGGAAACGTGAAAATTAAGGTTTTAAGCGATAAATACGCGTGCGTAACCGACCCGAAAAGCGGAAAAACGGAAAAAGTTGAGATTCTACGTGTAGTGAAAAATCCAATAAACATCGACTACGACCGCAGAGGCGTAATAACCAAAGGCGCTGAGATAGAAACTCCTTTAGGTCTAGCGCGTGTTACCTCTCGACCGGGACAAGATGGCATAATAAACGCTGTTCTAATCAGCGAAGAAGAAAAGAGCTAATCTTACTCTATTTCGTCGCAACTGCACTGCGAATTTTCAACAGTTGCTTTGAAATCTTTCTTATTATCTGATCTTTTGACTCGTTTTTCTTCACAAGAATCATTCCAGTTTTTAGCCATGGCGTCTTCGGATAACTAGCTTCCGAAACAAGTTCGTATTCTAAGCCAAGCTTTTCCGCGGCATCCTTTATCTCTGAGATTTTTGGAGAAGGGACAGCCAAACTTTTCGGGGTTCGCCTTCCATCCTTTCTTGTTTTTGTTGAATCGAAGTAGGCTGGCCATATGATTGTTTTATCTTGTTTACGCATGTTTCCTTCTCCTTCATTATCTGTGGGCATAGTAGGCTGTTAATTTCGTGTTAACTTTGTCGATTCTGACGAAGCCAAACCTCTCGAACTGTACTACATTGTTTGGCTTTAACCGTTTGCAAACACTTTCAGCGATTCCTTCAGCCAGCGTTGCGTCTGGCATAACAACGTGACAGGGCATATCTTCTCCAACGGGTATCCAATGAATTAGCTGTGCCTTAACCCTTTTTGCCTCTTCGTAGGCTTCGCTGGCGAAATATGCTTCAGCGGAATATGCGTTTAAGCTTTCGATTTTTATGTTGAAAAGCTCCATTAGGCGAATAACATTTTCAATCTTCGAAGCGTCCATATCTTTCTTTGAAACCCAGAGGGTTGCGGAGTTATCGTCTCCCTTGGGCTTTATCGTGTATTCTCTGAACCCTCTTTCAGGCTGGTCTGGGTGCAAATGAAGCCTTGCCACAAACACCTTTGGAATTTGTTTCACCGTTAATTCTATGGGGTCATGCACAAAAAAGTATCTGTCAACCATTGGATCTAAGATTTTGCGGTTATAGGCATACAGATTTTCCCAACTCAGAACAACGTCTGAAGTTTTGGGGCCAACATCAATGATCAGCCTTTTAACCGCTTCTGGCGTTATTCCTCGTCTTCTCAAAGCCGCAAAAGTTGCTAGACGGGGGTCGTCCCAGTCTTTGAAGAGGCCTTCCCTTATTCCCTGAACAATTTTTGACTTGCTTAGGAAGGCTCCAGTTATTTTGAGTCTGCCATAGTGTATGGCTTCTGGATATTTCCACCCCAAATGCCTATACATGTACTCTTGTCGAACCATGTTTGTTAGGTGCTCTTTTCCCCGAATTATGTGGGTTACACCCATGAGGTGGTCATCTATACCGCACGCGAAATTGTATAGGGGCCATACGCGGAATTTGTTTCCAACCCGTGGATGCGGATACCTTTCAATGTCTATGGCTCGGAGGGCAGGCCAGTCTCGAACCGCTGGGTTGGGATGGCTTAAATCGGTTTTTACACGGACTACCGCTTCACCTTCCTTATAGTTGCCTTCGAGCATGCTTTGCCACCTTGCCAGATGTTCTTCAGGCGGCAAACTGCGGCAGTCACATGGCTTGCCTGTCAATGTTTTCTTTCTAAATAGCTCTGGCTGGCATGTGCAAACGTAGGCGTTGCCATCCTTTAGCAACCTTTCAGCGTACTCGTAATAAATGGGGATTCTGTCACTTTGAACATACTCTTCATCTGGCTTGCACTCAAGCCAAGCTAAGTCCTCTTGGATTTTGTCATAAAATTCTAAAACTGGTTTTTTCAACTTTGGGTCTGTGTCCTCAAAGCGCAGAAGAAATTTGCCCTTATATATACGTGCGTACTCATGGCATAATACTATGGCTCTTGCCGAGCCTAGGTGCAGAACACAGTCTGGATTTGGTGAAAACCGCGTAACAACCTGGGCATACTTGTCCACGTTCGGTAAAGGTGGAAGACGCTTCTCCTCCTCAACTTTTTCCTTTATCAGTGCTTCAGGCCATTCTTCTTCAACTATTCGCCTTTGTTCGCTTAAGGCAATATTGTTAACTTCCTTAACTACATCATTAACAAGAGCGGATAGTTCCTTAACCCTAGATTTTAGCTCAGGTTTTTCACCCAAAATTTTTCCAATAACCGGGCCTACTTGCGCTTTGCCGTCATGCCTAATAGCATTTAACAAAGCAGTTTTTCGAATAATTTCCTTAAGTTCAATGTCTTCTCCAAGAGTCAAAGGCTTTACACTTTATGATGTTTAGATTTTCCTTTCAATCAAGAACTCCGCGAAGGCTTTTAGTTTTTCCTTAGCTTCCGAGTCTGGTAAAAGCTCTTCCACCTCCTTCCAACTTTCCTCAACGATATTTGCTGCAAAACGCTTCACGTAGTCTATAGAGCCGTATTTTTGCATTATTGCGATAGCTTCTTCTCGGATCACTTGGTCAGAGGTGTGCATGTTAAGTATCTCGATGAGCCTTTTCCTATCTTTAGAATCTGCGACTTTTATTGTGTGAATAACTAATAGGGTTCTTTTCCCCTCTGTAACGTCCTTTCCACGTCCGCCTTTCTTCTCCGCAAACTCTTCACCCGTTAAATCTAAGATGTCATCTTGCATTTGGAAAGCTATCCCTATGCTTTCGGCGAAATGCCCAAGTTTTTCGACTAATTCCTCATTTGCATCCGCCAATACAGCAGCAATTTTAGCAGACATCCTCGCCAAAGTTCCTGTTTTGTAAGCGCACATCTGCAAATAGTCCTTTTCTCCTATTTTATCCGCGTCTGCCATGCCCCTATGCCAAGCAATGTCCATTGCCTGTCCAGTGCTTAGGTTAATCATCTCTTGCACGTAGATTTCATAAATTTTACACAGTTTCTGCAGAGAAACTTTTTCTCTTTTTTCTATTAGCGGTAGAAGTGGCAAATAGTACATGGCGTTTCCAGCGTTTATGGCTATGTCCAAACCGTAGATTTTGTATGTGCATGGTTTTCCTCTCCGGTTTTCTGACGCATCTTCTATATCGTCCACCATTAATGTTCCATTGTGGATTACCTCTGGAATTATGGCGAAATCAATGAAATCTTCGGGGTTTTTGCCTAAGGCTTCGCAAATTAATAAGAAGAGGGATGGTCGCCACCTTTTCCCGCCTCTGTCGAGAAATTCCCAGATGGGCTCGGCTATAGCTTTGTTTAAGGTTTCTAGGTTATGGACGTATTTTGGCGGGTTAATTCTGAAAAGGGCCGCGTTTTTTGTGAAGTTTCTTGGGATATACTTCTCAATAATCTTATCTATTAGAGCAGCTTTCTCTTCAAGGAATTTCTCGATATTCAAGCTTAGTTCCTCGCTCTTTTAGCATAATTTTCAGGATCGAATCCTCTCATCTTCAACCATTCTGCCGTTTTACCCGTTATTACGAGGGGAGCTTTCCGTAGACGTTCCACCGATCCTGCTCCCACAAGAAACATTGCGTTTCTCAATTCTTCTATTAAAAGAGAAAGCATATTTTCAGTTTCTTTAAGACCTTTAACTGCTGCTTGCAGGACTGGTTGGGAAAGGCTTGTTAGACTTGCACCCAAAGCCAAAGCTTTAGTCACATCTATGCCATCGCGTATTCCGCCAGAGGCGATGACAGGAATGTTTACTGTTTGAGAGACTTCGGCAACGCTTATCGCTGTTGGAATGCCCCAATCCCAGAAAACGTCACCTAACATGCGTTGAAAACTGTTCCCCTGTTTTTTTGCACGGTAATATTCAACTGCCGCAAAGCTTGTGCCCCCTGCTCCGCTAACGTCGATGCCTTTCGCACCTGCAGCCTCAAGTTCTTTTGCTTCTTCTGCCGCCATTCCAGCGCCGGTTTCTTTTGCGATAATCGGTTTGTCTAGTTCTTTTGAGAGTTCGCCGATTTTTTCAAGTATTCCTTTGAAGTTTGTTTGACCTTCTGGTTGTATAGCCTCTTGCAGTGGGTTTAGGTGTATTGCGATAGCATCTGCTTCAATCATTTTTATTGCTTTTTTGACTTCTTTTACACCATAACCACTGGCAAGCTGTATCCCGCCTATATTGGCGATTAGAAAGGCTGTTGGAGCCTTTTTCCTGGCTATTGCAAATGTTTTTTCAAGTCTTTTATCTTCTATAGCGGCCCGTTGGCTTCCAACACCCATTCCTAAGCCTAACTCTTCTACAGCTTCGGCTATTGTGGCATTGATTTTTGTCGCTTTCTGTGTTCCGCCAGTTATGGCGCCTACAATTAATGGTGCAGAAAACTTGTGACCTAACACGGTTGTTGATAAATCAATGTCTTGCTTGTTAATTTCCGGCAAGGTCCTATGGACAAAGTAAATGTCTTCAAGTCCTGTCGTAACTTTTTTGGCTTGAACATTCTGATTTAAGGAAATTCGAATGTGTTCTGCTTTACGTTTTCTTGTTTCTTTAGCCAAAAACTACTCCTTCTCTATTAATGTGCCCTCAACTTTTTCTCCTTTAAGGGCCCTATAAATATAGTTTGGCTTTGCTGCATTAACAATGGTTACTGGAATTCCATGTTCAATGGCTGATATAAGTTCGGCTACTTTACCGAGCATTCCGCCTGTAACATCGTAGGCCTTTGGCTTGCCTATTTTATTCTGAAGTTCTTTAAGTTCCTCCAATGTTAAGTGTTTGAACATTTTTGCGTTCTTTTCAATTTTTGGGTCACTGTCGTATAATCCATTCACATCAACGCCCACTATAATGCGTTCTGCATTTAGCCTTGTGGCAAGTGTTGAAATTTGCTGGTCGCCGGATAGTATGGTGAAGCCTAACTTTGTATCTAGGACTGTGTCTCCGTAGAGGACTGGTAAGAAGCCCATCCTTAACAGCATTTTTAAAGGTGCATCTTCGAAGCATTTGATTCTGGCGTTTTCTGTTATTATACACGATGATGGTGCTATGCTTACTGCTGGGATATTATGCCATACTAATGCGTCCATAAATAAGCCGTTAAGCACGGTCATGAAGTGATGGGTTTCTGCAAAGCCGATTCGCTGGTTTTCCTCTTTAAACCCATCTTTAATTGCGTATTTTTGAGCTATTGGATGTCCAAAGCTTCCGCCGCCATGTACAATAATTAAACTTTGAATATTTGCTTTCCTTATTTCCTCTGCCAAACGGTTCATAACATCCATTCTTGCATCAAGTTCTTTACTCTTATCCGTTATTACCGAGCCGCCAACTTTCAAAATCGCAGGTTTAAGTTCTTTCAATTCTGACACCTTCATCCGTTTTCCTAGCCATAAAGCATCTTCCACCCGCTCCTTGAATAGCCGCCAAAACCTGTTCAAGTCTTTCGTTTCTTGTCAATGCTACCATGCACCCGCCTCCACCAGCACCAGTCAATTTTGCACCAAGAGCACCGGCCTTTCTTGCGGCGTTTATGAGCCATTCCAAGGATTCGTCTGAAACTCCTACCCCATAAAGTAATGCATGGTTAATGTTCATTAACTCACCAAGGGTTTCCAGATCGTTTTCCTTAAGGGCTTCGATGGCTCTTAGAACGATTTCTCTGGCTGAGCGCATTATGGGTTCCACAATTTGCGGGTATCTTTCCTTTACTTCACGCACTTTTTCCACTTGAACGCGTGTAGACCTTTCTACACCTGTGTTTCCAATGACTAGTGGAATATCCGTTTTAACTTCTAAAGGTTTGAATCCTGTATCCATTTGAAATAGTAATGTCCCGCCGAAAGTTGAAATCGCTGGGTCTATTCCGGATGGGGTGCCATGCACTATTTTTTCCGCTTGGTAAGTTGTGCGAAAAACATCTTCCTTTGACATCTTTACACCCAAAAGAGCACCAACCGCTGTTGTCACGGCTGCTACTACGGCTGCCGAAGACCCTAAACCCACAGCAACAGGAACAGTCGAGTTGATCTCAATGTTTAAGCCTTCCTTTTTTCCATGTTTTTCTAAAATTTTTTCCACAACCAACCTAACTGGCCCAAACTTCATTATTGCTTCTTTTACATCGCCTTGTTCAATTTTGAAATTTCCATTTTCGAAATATCCTGCAAGATTAAGGTTCACTGAGCGCAGATACAATCGTTTGTCGTTGCGAGTATCTACTTTTGCATAAGCTCTTCTATCTATGGCTAAAACTATAGCTGGTTCTCCGTAGACTACGAAGTGTTCTCCGAAGAGTATTACTTTGGCGGGAGCTGAGGCCACGACCCCCATTCTACACCACTATTTTGTGAAACAGACGGCGGCATACCCGACAACGCTTGAGTAGTCGCCAATTATATCTCCACTGGTTTTATAGCATAATAGTTTTGCCTCTTTCGCCCCCAAAATTTTCGCCGCGGTTATTAATGCGGTTATGGGGCCATATCCGCAAGCACTAATATGGTGTGCCTCGACTGTTGAATAAAATTTGGCTTCGTCCATTGCTTCAACGGATTCGAGAGCCAACCTATCTTTCTTCGCTGCACTTTCCTGTGGTTCGTAATGCGTCATGTCCGAAGAAGCTATGATCACGGCGTTTTTCTCAGCTAAAACCTTAGCGACGGCTTGTCCAACCTCTCTAGCTGAGGATAAATCCTGTATCAAAAAACAAATAGGCACTATCTTGAATTCTGAGCCATAAAGATACTGGAGGAACGGAAGCTGAACCTCGATTGAATGTTCAAAACGGTGGGCAGAATCATCAACATCAACTATGCGTGATTCATGCACAATCCGGTTGGCGGTTTCACCGTCCACTTCAACATCGCCTAATGGGGTGCGCCAAAAACCGTCATTCATAACAGCCAAAGCACTACCATAACCCATATGATTTGGACCGAAAATAGCCACAACATCCGGTTTACCATCAGAAGCCAGCTTGTGATAGGAGTGAGCTGCCACCGGACCAGAAAACATGTAACCTGCATGTGGACAAACTAAACCTATTACTTTCCTTGGGCCAACTTTGGCAACTTCTAGGATTTTTCCAGGTCCAAACTCGTGAAGAAAGCAATTTTCAATTTGCATCTTTAATGATTCGGCGTTTCCTTCGTAGAAGGCTCCGGCTTGACTTGGACGCCGAATCTTCACCATCGCTAGGTTTCCTCCTCTTCCTTTGAAATCTTAGCCTCAAAATCTTCAATTGTTAAAGGTGGATCCTTGTCCTGTGGGAGTTCGCCCTTCTCCCGCAATACTTGTCTTGTTAGAAGCCAGTAGATAACAGCCAAGGCTCGCCTACCCTTATTATTTGTGGGAATAACTAAGTCCACCCCGGAAAATTCGTTATCTGTGCTGCATAAAGCCACTACGGGTATACCCACCGAAGCTGCCTCTTTAACTGCTTGAAAGTCTGCTCTGGGGTCAGACACTATTAGCACATCTGGCTCGATGCGGTTTGGGTACAATGGGTTTGACAAAAGTCCTGGAATGAAGCGTCCAACCACTGGTGTTGCTCCGGTTACTTCGCAGAATTTTCTAACAGGTTCTTGTGCGTAAAGCCTAGCTGCGGTTGTAGCGATTTTTGCTGGTTCGAACCGTGCTAGAAATTTTGCGGCTGCCCTTATGCGCTCATCCGTCTTTTTAACATCTAGAACAAATAGGCCGTCTGGTCTAACGCGGTATATGAACTGTTCCATGTCCCCTGTTTTCATCCTTGTTCCAATGTGTATTCCCGCGGATAAGAGTGCATCCCTCTGCATCAGAAGTTCCTCTTCCGCAACTACTGCTGTTGTATCACCCTCACCTTTAGTTTCCTTAATCTCCTCATCCTCTGACAAACTTTCATCTCCCTAGTATTTGAAGATCCGCCATTTTCGCTCTATCTCCCAAAAACTCCTCTATCCTTATTAACTCGTTTATTTTTGCAATTCGTGCTCCTTCAACAACCCCTGTCTTTATTATTGGGCAATTGAAAGCTACAGCCAAGTGGGCTATGTGCCAGTCGCATGTGTCGCCCGAACGATGCGACATTACTGCCACATATCCGTTTCTTTTCGCCAGTTCTATTGTTTCCCAAGCGTCCGTAAGTGTGCCAACCTGATTCACTTTTATTATTACCCCATTAGCTGCGTGCAGTTCTATTCCACGGTTTAACCTTTCATTGTTTGTGGTGAAAAGGTCATCACCGCATATCAGACAATTTTTAACTTTTTTGGTGAGCTCTGCAAAACTTCTATAGTCTTCTTCATGGAAGGGATCCTCGACATAGACTAGGTGATATTTTCTGATAAGTTCTAAGATAAATTCCAACTGCTCATGTGAGTCTCGTTTTTTTCTTTCTCTTTGGTAAGTGTAAGCTTTTTCTTTGCCGTTCCATAGTGAAGATGCTGCAACGTCAATGCCTAAGCCGCATTTAAATCCTAAATCATTGCCGACTTCTTCGCATGCTTCAGCTAAAACCTCGAGAGCTTCTAAGTTTCCAAAGTTTGAAACCCAGGCTCCTTCGTCGCTTTTTCCCCCGCTGAAAAGCTTATCTTTCTTTTTTAGGATGGTGCCAATTCTTCTATGGATTTGAGCATTAGCTGTGGCAGCTTCCAAGAAAGATTCAGCTCCATAGGGAAGAGCCAGAAACTCCTGCACGTCTGGGGTCATTCCTTGGATATGTTTTCCGCCGCTTATCATGTTTCCAAGAGGGTAGGGGAGTTTATGTGCAGTGTGTCCTCCTAAATATTGGAAAAGAAGAAGACCATAAGAATTTGCAGCTGCCTCTGCGTTAGCCATTGAAATAGCGAAGACAGTGTTTCCACCTATAATCCTGAAATCCTTTGAACCATCAATTTCATGAAGCATTCTATCAATTTCATACTGGAAATCAGCGTTTAATCCAACAAGCTCTGGAGTTATAAGTTCTTCAACCTTTTTTAGTGCTTGGTCCACCCCTCCTTGCGGATAACAGATTACTTCGGCTTTTCCGCGGCTTTCTCCAGCAGGGGCAGAGGCTCTACCAAAACCTGAAGTTGTTATGACGTCAACTTCTATTGTTTCTTCTCCCCGACTGTGGAAAACTTTTCTCGCGATTATATCTTCGATAACCGTTGACATGGTTTTCTCCTTTCATTTTCCTAATAATAGGTTCTGGCCTCTTTTCGTTTTTCAGCCTCTTCGTAAAAGCGTAGAACTTCATCGATGATTTCTACGTGCGACAGTAACATGCGCCTACAACAGTACCTTTGAACTCCTAGGCTGTCTAAGACTTCGTCTGCTCTCTCTCCTGCTTTAACTCTTCTGGCGAACTCTTCCCATTTGTCTCCAATTAATTTGCCACATGTAAAGCATCTTACTGGTATAATCATTTAATTTAGCCTCCTTTACCTGTAGCTTTTCTGGTCTCTAGCTCGTGCCCCTGGCCCTCCGAACTTTTTAGGCTCTTTTCTCCTCGAGTCTCCAACAATCATTGTTCTGTCATATTCAGCAAAAACTGTACGTAAATGTGCACTTTTCGTCCATTTTAATAAAGCATTGGCAACAGCCATTCTTGCCGCTTCTGCTTGTCCCATGTAGCCTCCTCCTGAAACCTTTATGTCTATGTCCAACTGTTTCCAAACGTCATCTCCAGCTTGTATGAGCGGCTCCATGATTTTCTCACGTGCAATTTCTGGCTCAAAAATTTCTATAGGGGTTCTGTTTATGCGTATTCTCCCAATTCCAGGTCTAGCAACAGCCCGAGCTGTGGCTGTTTTCCTTTTTCCGCTAACAACTAAAACCTTTTTGGTCGGCATAATTATTCACCAGGGTTCCACCCTATTTCCTTTGCAATTTCACCAAGTGTGAGGTATGGGCATGTTAACTTTTTGGCTTGAGCATCCGCTAGAGTTTCCATTTTTTGTTCTTTAAGCTCATTTGGGATTCCAATAAACACCTTGAGCTTTTTGTATGCGTTTTTACCTTTTGGTTGTTTATATGGGAGCATGCCCCTCACGGTTCTTCTAACTATTCTGTCCGGTCTCCTATAATGGAATGGTCCTATTCTTGGATATCCTACTTCAAGGAATTCCTTAGTCTCCGCAACTATGCTTTTCTTTTTTCCCGAAAGCACAGCCTTTTCAGCGTTCACAATCACTATTTCTTCACCGCTTAGCAATCGTTTGGCAATTACGCTTGCCATTCTACCCAGAATAAGTCCATCCGCATTTATTATAGTGGCTTGCTTGCTTATCGTTTGCATTCCCTCACCCAATTATCTTGACATTCGAGCCTTTCGGATTCTTCTCAACCAATTCAGAAAAAGATAGGCATTTACCCTTAGCAGCCCTTATTTTCCCCTTTGCTTTTTCAGAGAAAGCGAAGGCTGCTACTGTTATTGGATGGTTTATTTCGCCTGTCCCTAGCACTTTACCAGGAACGATTACCGTTTCATTTTTTTGTGTATGTCTATTTAGGCGGCTCAAGTTTACGGCTGTGCGTTTTCTCCTCGGTTTAGCTAAGTGCTCAGCGATATCTCGCCAAATATTAGCTTTGTTTTCTCTGCTTTGCTTCTTCAAGAAACGGATAAATTCGATAAGTTCTGGGTTTGTCGTTTTAATCTTCTTCACTTTTTCCACCTTTTACTTGACTCTCGAATTCTCTTAGTTGATCATCCAAGATTTTGATGGCTTCTTTCAAAATTCTTTCAGGTGGAAGCGCACCCGTAGATTCAAGGCTGAATATTAATGTGTTTTCTTCCCAGCTAATTTTTATTGCCGGAGGATTTTGTGGACAAGCGTCGACGCAGTCCTGGCAGAGGGTGCATGCCATCAAATTGCGAACTTCTATTTTATTCCCGTTCTTGGCCAGAACTTTTCTTGGACAAATTTCCACACATTTCCCACAAGCATCGCAAATCTTGCCAGAAACTTCTATTTTTGGGAAATATTTGTATGTGCACATTGAAACTGGCTGCCATTTCGCATGATTTTTCCCTTTTCCAAGTCTTACATAAGCCTCAAGCCTTAGTTTTTGTTCCTTCGCCAGTTTTATTATGGGGATCTTGTCGCTCACTGGTACTATGTCCGGGTTTTCTGAGGTTAACTCTCCAGAATAAACCGTTCTCGTTCCTTCCTTTGCTTCTGCGTCTAGCGTAAGTGTGACCCTGCAAAGGTTGCATCCAAATTCGCTTTTACATGGGCATTCTTCAGGTAAGTTATAACCATCTAGGTCTGTTTTAAGGGGGATAAGTCCAAGCCTGTGGGCTATAATTTCGTCTTGTAGTATGGAAGAGTTCTCAATCATTACAACTTCATCTATAGCCATGCATGGAACTTCAGAAATTACTATCCTTCTTAAGGCGTTCATAAGCGGAACGTCAACTTCCCGAACGAGCAAACGAATGCTCCTATCGTCTTTTTCAAGCAATTCTATTTCCACTTATTTTGACACTCCGCAATAGCCTATGAGAACTGCTGTGCCGTTCAATAGAATACTGGTGCATTATTTCAATTTTTCTGTTAGCAGAAAACCAACATGAATTTGCTAGACTCTTCTCCCTCTTCTGCCGCCGGGCCTCCGTGTACCATCGTGTGGGATGGGTGTAATCTCTTCGATGCGTTCTATGCGGAAACCTGCCCTCGCTAGGGCTCTTATGGCTGCTTGTGCACCTGGACCTGGGGTTCTTGGGCCTGATCCTCCGGGGGCTCTCACTTTGATGTGTATTGCTGTTATCCCTTTGTCTTTGGCCATTTCGGCTGCTGCGGTTGCTGCTCTCATGGCTGCATATGGTGAGGACTCCATTCTATCTGCCTTTACAAACATTCCGCCTGATGTTCTGGAGATGGTTTCCGCGCCTGAAATGTCTGTTATGTGAACTAATGTGTTGTTGTAGGAGCTGTAAATGTGGACGACAGCCCATTTCTCGGTTTTTTTGCTGCTCATAATTCTTCACCAACTTCAGCTTTCTCAGGCTTTGCTTCAGCGGGTGGCGCTGCAGCTAATGCCTGATGTAGAGGGTGGCTAGGGTTCGCAAGCTGGCTTTGAGGCGCATATACTATCTGGTTTTCCTCCTGTCTTGTTACGAGATAGCTTGGTACTGTAACCCGCTGGTTTCCTATCGCTATATGCCCATGAGTTATTAGCTGACGAGCTTGATGGATCGTTTTGGCCAAGCCTCTTCGGAAAACAATTGTTTGGAGTCTGCGTTCAAGGGCATCTTCTATTGTTAAGTCTAAGACATCGTCTAAAACTGCTGCTTCTTGGAGAATACCGAGTTTTTTCAAGCGGGTTAAAAGTTCCTCTTCCATTTTTCTACGTTCTTCGGGGTTTTCACCCATAAGTGAACGGGCTATGCCTCTGAATTTTGATAGCGTTGTTTCGTGTCGCCATAATTCGTGTTTGTTTCGTAACCCGTATTGACCCAAAAGTTTGAGTTCTTCTTGTAGGATATCTGTTCGCCATGGGAAGCGTGGGGTTTCATATTTTTTTCTTTGTTTTTTAGGGTCTCCCATGACTACTTACCCTCTGTCCTTGGTATAATAATAGCTTTCTTTTTGACTCCGAGGGCTTTTCCTTTTCTTCCGGTGGTTTTGGTTCTTTGTCCTCGGACTTTTAACCCATAGGCGTGGCGATATCCTCGCCATGATTTTATTTCTTTCATTTGGTCTATGTCCGTTTTCGTTTTTAAGACGAGGTCTGCACCGATTAAGTGTGTGTCTTTCCCTGTTTCATAGTCTTTCCTTCTATTTAGAAGCCAGCTCGGTAGTTCATGTTTTGTTGGTTCCTTGATTATTTCTTCTATTCTTTCAATTTCTGCTTCTGTTAGAAAGCCTGCTCTCTTGTCCGGGCTTATTCCAGCTTTCCTTAATATTGCGTTCGAAAGGTTTAGACTTATTCCTTTGATTTTTGTTAATGCATAAGATGCTTTTAGAGTGCCGTCTACGTCCGTGTCTGTTATTCGAAGTATGTGGCGGAATTCCTCTGACATTTATCGCCATCCATTCCTGCTTGAAGCTAACTACGAAATAAACCATATTTTATTTAAACCTTCCTTTAAAGCTTAATATTGGCGTCATTAGTAAGCTCGGTTATAATCATGGGGTTTACTTGAGCGGCGCGGTTCTTGAGGATATGATTGCTGAAGCTTTTAAGAGGAAGGGTTATATTGTTTTTACTCGTCGGAATTATTGTGATGTTTTGGCTGTTAAGCCTGACATGTCTCTGGCATATCTGGTTGAATGTAAGGATTATGTTTTGTCGAGTAAGCAGCAACTGTTGGCTGTGAGGGAGCTTAACCGCAACTACACGCATGCCTTGGAGCTTTTAATACAGAAGCGCCTATTTCCTGAAAAGATTTTGAAGGTTTTAGTTGCCAAAGGATTTGCCCATCAAGCCCGAGGGATACTACAATATACGCCTGAAACTTTTATCAAACATGTTTCTTCTTAAACTTCAATGTCATATTTTCTCTTTGATGTCTAAAGCTTAGGCTGATTACATATTTCGGAAACTGCAAATAAGTCGTTGCTACTAAGCTGTAAAACGGAATAATAAGTCATAAATCGTAATATAGGTTAAATCTTTTAAAGGGATTCAGCTATAATCAGAAAGCAGAAATGGTAGGTTGATGTGTGATGGTGAAGAGTGGAGAAGAGGAGAAGATTAAGCGTATATTGACAGATCCGAAATTGTCGGCTATTAAGGCTATGCTTGAGAAGGATCATGCCATAGATTGCATTATGTTGCTCTACTTGAACCGTGGTAAGTGGAAGGAAGCAAAGGAGTTCATGCGTGAGAATGGTTTAACCCTTAGCGATGGAACTTTTAGGGCTAGGATGATTGAAATTCAAAATTTAGGCTTGGCGAAGGGCGAGCGCATAGACCCCTTAAAGAAGTACTATGTTAAGACGGAGTTCGGCGAGAAAGTGGCTAAGCTTTTGCTGGAGTTCTTTGACAAGCTAGGCCTTTAAGCCTATAAGGCATGATGCTCAGCTGTTGTTTTACAGTTTCTTTTTTAACGGCTTTTCAGATGTTAGGCTGACTTTTTGTTTTTGGTTGTTTGTAGTTTTGTTTTACAAATGAGTAATATGGTGTATTAAGTCGTAAGATTTAAATGCTTTACTTCCTCTAAAATACACGATAACCCAAAAAGGAGGGATAAAAGAAAGATGAAAATATTGAAGAGCAGGAAAGCCCTAAGCCCTGTGGTCGCCTCAATCATACTTATCGCCGTAACAGTTGCAGTCAGCATAGCCGTAGCAGCATGGATGGGAGTATTACCAGGCTTGTTCATGGCAACAGAACAGGTGAAGGTCACTCACCACACTTGGGAAGCAGCTGTGCCACCGGATTATATCATACTCAACGTTACGAATACAGGGACAGGGAAGGCAACGATAACTGGAGCTGAGGTAACTGGTTTGACGGTTACCGACTTCAGCGAATATTGGAGCTCCAAAACCACGTTGGATGGCGTATTAGAACCAGGAGAAAGAGCGTCGTACAAAGTCACCGCTAACTTTGACAAAGGGATAACATACAATTTGTATATAGTCACAGCGGCGGGCAACAAAGCACCATATACCGCGATATCTCCTACGTAACCCATCTTTAGAGCCACCTGTTTGAGATTAGGGGCAGGGTTGTAAAACCTATCAATTCCCCTATATGTTTCCATTTGAAGGTGCAAAAGTAATGGTTGTAGAAGTGAAAGAATACAGTTCAGCAGAAGAGATAGCTGAAACTCTTGAAAAGGAAATATCTGAAACGAAAAGCACGTTAGGTGAGTATCTGCGCCGACTAGACGATATTAGAGCCTTAGCTGAAAAATCAAAGAAAATCCGCGAAGTCGTCATGAAGCTGGCTGGTAAAAAGGCCGCAGCTGAAAGTCTCGGCGAAATCACTGTAGGCAACCTGAGCATAGTTATAGATGCCAACCCATTCCACGAGCTAACAGCCATAGAAGAAGTTGTGCGAAGCCACCAGGAGAGACTGCTGGTGCTGCAAAAAGCTCGCGAGGCACTGAAATGGCTGGATCAGCTTGGAGAAGCTGAAGGCCTAAAGTATCTTGTTGTGGAGAACGACGGCGTTCCTGAACGCATACTCTTCAAAATATCCTAAAGCAATGCAAGAAAGTTAAGGATATGGATAACGACGTGTACTCTTTTGCCCTAAAAACCACCTTAAGCGAAATCCGAAAAGTATGCCCAGACGTAACTAACGCCTTCATATTCACGAAAGACAAAGAAATCATAGCCAGAGATAAAAGCACACCTGAAAAGACCATTTTGCGTGTTATAGATGCTTTTGACGGTATATTAGAAAAATCTGATGCCATAGGGGGTGTTAAATGCATCACCCTCGAGGGCGGTAAAGGTAAGGTAAATGTCTCATGCGTGAACGACCTCTACCTCGTCACAATCGCCTCTAGAAAAGCAGATTTGAGCTACGTGAACACCGTAACCCACGTCCTAATCCCAACTGTTCTAAAGCTTCTGGATAAAATCCGCCCTGCCCCCCTCAAAAGCAGTTCGCTTACACCTAAACTAGAGCCTAAACTTACAAAGGTTAAGGAAATCGAAGAAACTGCGGAGGAGCCTGCTGAAGAAACTGTAGAGCATGAAATTAAGCCTGAATCTTTGCTTCCAGAACCCCCCGTAATCCAGTTTATGGTTGAAAACCTCGGTGGTTTACTTGTTCCATCAGACGCTGTTCGTATCGACAGCGAAGCACTATCACAATGGAAAGAACTTTATGGTGATAGAAAAATCAAAGAGGTTGAAATTGAGACCTTTGACGGTAAGGCAACACGATGCAAGGTCACACCCATAAAAGATTCGAAATACAAGGGGAAGGGAGTCATACAAATGCCTAAGAAGATACGGCTTACCTTAGAGATTAAGAAAGGCGAACTTGTTAGGGTTAAGCCCATAGTTGAATGATGGAGGCTGTGCAATGGTTAAGAAAAAGAAAAGTGTCCAAGAGGCTACCGCTATGGCTGAATCCAGAGCTGTTGAGGATGCGATGTCTGTAAGCAAGATGCGGGCAAGCCTCAAAGAGATCAAGAAGTTTGATGGGGTTATAGGCTATATTCTAAGAAACTCCACTTCTGCAGCGATAGACATTAAAGACTCGACAAAAATAATGGATTACGCTGTTCTTTCTTCCTCAGCATTTGATGCAGGCGAAGAGTTTTCAGAACTTTTTGACTTGGGCGGCATCGAGAACATTGTTATCGAGGGCAAAGATGTCAAAGTGCTTTCCTTGACTATTAATGAAAATAATATAAGCATTTTCATGGAGAAAAATGCTGACTGCAATAAAATTTTAAGAAAATTGCGTGAACTGTAGGGCTAAATTAATAATACATGCCCTTATGCTTATCCTTCATTTTTACCATTTTCGCATGTTCTGGTTTTCAGAACACTTAAATTAGTGTTTTTTATATATTTTTTGGGAGAAGGTGCTCTAACAGTCTTTAAAAGAGGCTGTATTGGTGAGTTTGTTGGCTCAAGATAAGAAACATGTCAGTAACAGCCATCGTGGCCGTCTAGATATTATTGCAGATATTTTGGATGCTTCTTGCAGTGCTGTCAAGAAAACCCATTTGATGTATCATTGCAATTTGAGTTTTAGGCAGTTGAAATATTATTTGGTTTTTCTGCTTGGGAAGAAACTTCTATGCACAGTCAATGAGAATGGCAATCCTAATCCTGGCCTTTTTAAGATTACTCGTAAGGGTAAGGAGTTTTTGAAGGCCTATAAAGGCTTGAAAGCTCTCATGAAGTAGCAGTTCGTATTAAGAATCTTCGAACAGCTTCATCCAGTCTTATTTCCTTCTTCGTTTCGTTTACTATTATGAAGTTGTATTCTTTTAGAAATCCTATGATTTGCCGTATTTGATTTTTATTTAGTTGTATTTCTTGTTGTATTTCTTCTAAATTATGCCATTGTCCGTCGTTGAGCATCTCCAGAATTTTTGAGATTCTCGATATCGTTGGTATGTCCTCCTGCAGAATTATTGTTTCTGCTTGTTTTGTTTAAATGTCTTCTGAGGTTATTTTTCAGAATTTTTTTCTAGAAGATTGTTTATAGTTAGCTTTACTTAACGTTTTATTGTTGTTTTAACTTCTATCTAGAGTCTGTTAGAACTTTAATTTCTGGAGTTTTCCCAAAGTCTGGGTGGTAATCCTAAACTAAACCCCCAATCAACCCTACAACAATAGACCAAAACGCCGTACACCAACACAAACCCTAAAACCTACACGCAAAACTCGCTTTTCAGTAAAGTCTTTATCAAAAGCAATTCATATAGGACTATGGAGAACACACCTAAATGACGCAACAAATCGACTGGCTGCAAATTCTCGTCCAATGCAAAAACAACATACAAGAGCAAATCACCCCATTCTTAAAAACACTAGAACAGCCACAACCAAACTTGGGCATAGGAGCAGGAGGCGACCCGATAAAACAAATAGACTTAGTAGCAGAAAACGCCATAATAAACACGCTAAAAGAGCATGAAATCTCGTTCACACTCGTAAGTGAAGAATCTGGCATAAAAGCGTACGGCAAAACCCCTAAAGAATGTTACGTTACAGCAGACCCGATAGACGGCACAACAAATCTAACGAGAGGTATACCCTTCTACGCCACATCAATTGCACTATCGTCAAAACCAACACTAAGCACTATACACACAGCACTCGTTACAGACCTATTTCACGTCATAACATACACAGCACAAAAAGAAAAAGGAGCCTACCGCAACAACCAAAAAATAACCCCCTCAAAAAACACATCTCTTGAAGAAGCAGTGATAGGCGTAGACCTAAACACCTATAAGGTTCAAAAAATCGCTCCGCAGCTTACTGGCCTGATTCAAAAGACAAAACACATACGCCACCTTGGGGCAAATGCTCTGGAACTATGTTATGTGGCAGATGGAACAACAGATGCCTTCATAGACATACGAGGAAAACTTCGAACAACAGACACAGCAGCTGCTTGGCTAATAATAAAGGAAGCAGGCGCAAAAATAACAACACCAGAGGGAAAACCGTTAAACGTCAAGCTAGACCCGAGACAATCAGTAAAATTCGTAGCCGCTGCCAACAGAGAAATTCACACAACAATACTTAATCTAATAAAACCCGAAAAGGAAACAAAATGATAACACCACTACCACCCAGTTCGGCCGCACTAGTAAAAACACAAAAAGCACGAGCGATGGTTATAGCTGATTTGCACATAGGCTGGGAAATGTCTCTATCGGAAAGAGGCATACATGTCCCAACGCAAACGCCGAAACTTCTGAGCAAGCTGGCGAGCCTCATATCCGCATACAAACCAGATAAGCTAGTCGTCTTAGGGGATGTAAAACATACTGTTGCAACCGCAGAAATAGGTGAATGGCACGATGTACCCGACTTCTTTGACGAACTAAAAAAGCAGATACAAGAAATATACATAATCCGCGGCAACCACGACGGAAACCTTGAACCATTACTACCAGAAAACATAAAATTGTTGCCAGCAACTGGCATAGCAATGGGCGAAGTCGGCTTTTTCCATGGTCACAGATGGCCTTCGCCAAATCTTTTGAAATGCAAGACATTGGTTATGGGGCACGTTCACCCAATTGTAGCCTTTCGTGACCCAGCTGGGTTCAGAATAACAAGGCAAGTTTGGGTGAAAGCAAACTGCAATAGAACTCAACTAACCGAAGCCATTTTGCAAAAACATAAAATAAAAATTGAAAAAAATTCTGAACAAACATTGCGGAAACATTACAAAATTAAATCGAAAACCTCGCAACTTTTCATAATGCCTTCTTTCAACGACTTCTTGGGAGGCAGACCATTAAATGAAAGGAAACCCAGCGGGAATGCAAAGACCGAAAGAATTGTTGGGCCCGTTCTCCGTTCACATGCGGTAGACATCGAAAATGCCGAAACGTATCTTCTAGACGGAACTTTCCTTGGAACCCTAAACCAGCTCAAAACCTTGAGCTAATAATATTTCAGCATAAAATTTATAGACATGACTTAATTCACACTAACAAGGTGAAAAGAATGGCGCCAGATGAAGATTACCCAGAATGGTTTAGAAAGAGACGCTCTCCATTCTTTAGAGGCTGGTTCTTCGAAGATATAGACGAAATGTTCCGTGAAATGGAAAAAATGATGGAAGAAGAATTCAAAACGTTCACTTCGCAAATTCCAAAGGACTATGTTAAGGAGCGCAAACTCCCGGACGGCACAACAGTGCGTGAATGGGGTCCCTTCGTATACGGCTACAGCATGAAAATAGGTCCTGATGGAAAACCTGAAATTCGCGAATTTGGAAACGTTAAGCCAAGTCGTTTAGGGCCGCGAGTAAAGGAAGAGCGCGAGCCCCTTGTGGACATCATCGAAACAAATGGAGAAGTCCATGTTGTGGCAGAGCTACCAGGCGTAGAGAAAGACGACATAAAACTGCATGGAACAGAAGAAACGCTAACCATATCAGTTGACACTCCACAACGCAAATACTACAAAGAAGTTACACTACCAGTAAAAGTGAAGGTGAAAGAGGCAAAAACAGAATACAAAAACGGCGTTCTAGAAGTTACACTACTAAAAATCAAAGAAGAAAAGAAACCAAAAGGCGAACCAATAGGCATAGACTAGTCTTCCGTTTCTTTCTGTCAACACCATTCAAAGAGCCTGTGCGCGTATGGAAGAGAACTCAGAAATTGACATACTAAACGCCATGTGCAAGGAGGCAAAAGCCGAAGGAAAATTAACCGGTAAAAATCTGACAAAACTTTACGAAATTTTTGGTCAACGGTTCACAAAGGCTTTCGAAGCCTTAAAAGAAAACCGTGTGAAGAAGTATGTTTTTAAGCCTAGCGGCAGAACCGTCTGGGTTGTTGTTGGAAGGGAGCGAGACTATTTGATAATGCCTGAAGCCGAATTCTGCCCATGCGATGACTTTTACTTTCGCGTCCTGGACAAGGAAGTGCATTTGTGCTATCATCTCATCGCACAGAAAATAGCCAACATTCTGGCGTGGTATGAGACCATAGAAGAGCGCGATGAACTTTACGACTCCTTGATGGGAGAGTGGAAGAAGGCTATTGTTTAAATATTCCAACTCAAAAATAATGGGGTAAAAGGAGACAGTTTTCATGAGCATAGGAGAATACTTCGAGATACTCAAATATATTCTCATGACTGCAACATTCGTCGCATTGGTTTTAATATTTCTGTACGTGTTCTACGGTAAAGAGGAAAAGGCAAGCTGAAAGAAGCCTAAACGCCTGCTTTCTCCAGTTCTCTTCGTAATATTAAAAACATTATGATACTTAGAACCGCAAGAATTATAGCAAGTAAAACCATCCATGTAGCCTCAGGACCGACGCCTACAACTATTGGAAAAGGCCCTATAAAGATAAGAGCGCCAAAATTTTCTGCGACACCATAAAGCGCAGCGGTAACCATCAAAATTATGATGCCTACAGAAATTATGAAAAATCCTATGAGGAACAGAATTAAGAATTTTGGGAATCCGCCTGCTTCATTATCTGCATGCTTCGCAATTTCCTCATTGACCATCGCAAACACTCTCTCTTCATCTGGACACTAAATAAGATACTATCATTACTATTACAAGAAGTATTGTGAGCACTAACGAAAGCAGTAAAATCGTTCTAACCGATTCCTTATCTGTTCCAAAAATTATCGGGAAAGGTCCAATTATTATAGCTCCTCCGCCTCTTCCTCTTCCCCTAACACTTGCAAGGAAAAGCTGAATGACTGCAACTATAATGACGAGCATCCCAACGAATATTAGTACAATACCTAAACCGTAAAGTGTCTCTGCATTCATAACTATGTTAAGCCTCTTTACATTAAAGTCGCTGACAGCTTTTAATAAGCTTTATAGCGTCATCTTCCCTCATCTTCAGCGGTATTGGAGCTGGAATGACGGCCGAAAGAATAATTAAAGAGATACTTTCGAGGCGTCCGGAAATTTTAAGGGAAGAGGTTCTGGAAAGGTTAGAGAAGGAGAAAAGGAAAACGGGCGGTCTTATTTCAGACATGACTCTTTTGCGAATGATTGCGGCAGAGTTTGGCGTAGAGATTCTACAAGGTGAGGCTTTAACGCCTACACTTTCAATAGAGGATTTGATTCCAAGTTTAAGCGATGCCACCGTTGTTGGGCGAGTCGTTGCAGTCTTCCCTCCCAGAACCTTTAAGGGAGATAAGAGTGGAAAATTTGCAAGCTTGCTTGTCGCTGATGAAAGTGGCATTTTACGGGTTGTTCTGTGGAATGATAAGGCAAGCATCATAGAGTCTGGTGAGATAAAGGTTGAGCAGATAGCACGTTTTTCTCATGGGTATACCCGAGAAGACCGTAGTGGAAGGGTAGAGTTGCACATTGGCGACAAGGGCGAAATCGAAATCAATCCAAAGGAAGTAGACGCAAAAGATTATCCAACCATCAGCAGATTCACAACAAAAATTAGGGAGATAACCCAAGCGCACAAAAACAAAAAGGTAAACGTCGTAGGCAAGGTAAGAGAGCTGTTTTCGGTATCCATCTTTAGAAGGCAAGATTCAAGCTCTGGAAAAGTCATGCGGTTTATACTCTTCGATGAAACGGGCGAAATGCCAGTTGTTGCTTGGAACGAAAAGGTTGATGAACTCGAGAAAACACTGAAGAGAGATGTCAAGTTGCAGATAGTAAATGCGAAGGTTAAGAAAGCATTAGGCGAGGGGTTAGAAATTCATGTTGACACGGGAACCTATGTTGGCACAATTGCACCTGCGGAAGAGTTTTTGAAAGTAGCTGATTTGAGAGAAGGCTTAAACAATATTAGTGTTGAAGGAGAAGTTGCCACCAAACCTCTGCTTATGGATGTAAAAACGTCTAAAAAAGAAATTGTGAAATTGGCTAGTTTTGAGTTGAAGGATGAAACTGGAAGAATATGGGTTTCAACATGGCGAAAACACGCAGAAACTGCTGGCAACCTGAAAGTGGGCGACAAAGTCATCATAAAAGATGCCTATGTGAAAAGGGGGTTTGGAGACCAACCTGAAATATCGACAAGAAGCACAACATCAATCATCATCCCTTCAAAGAATGAAGACTAATATTAATTGTCTGTCACTTATTTATGACAAAACTAATTAAGACCGTAGGAGAGGAGAGTGTTGGCATGCAAAACCCCCTAATAAAATTGGTTATGATACAATTTGCGGCTTACACGGTCTTTGGCATGTTAGGATTCGCTGCATGGGCAATAACGTCTAGCAATAACGTATCAATTCTTGAGGTAATATTCGGTGAATACATCCGTGGACACTTTGTAAGATGGACTGCACATTTTCCATTCTGGGGAGTATTCATATTCACAAGCGCGATTTTGTCGTTTTGTGCTGTTTGGCTACTGCAGAGTTCACGAAGAGAGGGAGGATACCTTGGCATACTCTCCTTTTTAATAGGATTTGTAACAAACATCCTTCTCGCTCAAAACATACTGGTTCACAGTCTCATCGGTTTTCTCATCGGCTGGACCCTACTGTCACCTCTTGCCATTACATGGAAAAATCTGAAGCCATAATCACACAACTTTCATTATAATTTTTAAAACGTTCTGGACTGAATATGAGGGTTTAACAACATGGTTTTGCTCTATAGTAGCAACTATCGCCGTGTGTTTAGTCGAGACTATACAAACGCTCATCCAAAGAGAAAGCGGAAAAGAACCAACCCTTGATTCAATCTATATATAAGAGGGCTAAGTCTGCAGAGAACAGGAGAGAAAGCGTTCAAAACCTGTAGCGCTAATCTAAAGTCCTAATAACATAGGAAAAGGTTTTTAGTTTAGTTGTTATATGAGAGTCTGCAAATGTGCTTAGAGTAGTGTGAGGTAGATATTGATGTCCGTGTTTGCAGCACCAGGAGCATATGACCGCGCCATAACCGTTTTTTCACCAGACGGGCGGCTTTTTCAAGTTGAATACGCAATGGAGTTGGTTAATCGTGGAGCAACAATCCTGGGATTGCGTTGCTCTGAAGGGGTGATTTTGGGAGCAGAAGAAAACGTTGAACCCCTTGAAGAGGCGGAATATTCATGGAAAATTTTCAAAGTTGACGAGCATATAGGTGCAGCCATAGTGGGTTTAAGCTCAGACGCAAGAATTCTCATAGACCAAGCACGGGTATATGCCCAAAGTAATAGATTAACCTACGATGAGCCGATAGACGTGGAAGTTGTGACAAAGAGAACATGCGACATAAAACAGCTTTACACACAACATGCAGGCGTAAGACCCTTCGGAGTCTCAATAATCTTCGGCGGAGTAGATAAAACTGGAAACCGCATTTTCTACACCCACCCCAGTGGAACGTACCGGGGCTATAAGGCCACGGCTGTGGGTGCGGGAAGAGAAACTGTTTTGTCAATTTTGAAGGAAGAATACAGTGAAGAAATGGGACTCGAAGAAGCCACGAAGCTTGTTGCAAAATGTTTAATGAAAGCCTTAGAAGCAAGGCAACTGCCGCCTAGAATAAAAATAGTGGTTATTCCCTTAGCGACCAAAAGAATGGAAATGTTGAGCGACGAGAAAATTGAGGGTTATATGAAAGAGTTAGGTTTGGGCAAGTGAATTTCTGATGAGTGAAAAGTACACTGTTGCACGCATAATAAAGGATAATGAACACTTCGAGGTTCTTGTAAAACCCCAAAAGGCATTGGATTACCGTATGGGAAAGATATCCGCTATAACCGAGGTTCTGGCTGCAGAGACTGTGTTTTCAGACGCAAACAAGGGTACAAAGGTCGCGGAAGAGAATCTGCAAAAAGCCTTTGGAACGACAGATCCATTAAAAGTTGCGGAGATAATACTGAAAAAGGGGACACTACAGCTGACAACAGAGCAGCGGAGAAAAATGATTGAGGACAAAAGAAAGCAGATAATAGATTTCATATCGCGACAAGCCGTCGATCCGAAAACAAATCTTCCGCATCCGCCTTTGAGAATAGAAAATGCCATGGAGAAAATACGTTATTCGATAGATCCCTTTAAACCCGTTGAGGAGCAGGCAAGAGAGATAGTTAAGCTGTTGCGTCCGATTTTACCATTAAAGATAGAGCAAGTATCCGTGGGCGTCCGTGTGCCAGCGGAATACTCGGCAAGAGCCTACGGTACAATCAAGGCTCTTGGAACAATTAAGCGAGAGGAATGGCGTGCAGACGGTTCATGGTATGGGGTGTTGGAAATGCCTGCTGGCTTATATGGTCCATTCCTAGAGAAGCTTGGAGAATTAACTAAGGGAAGTGGAGAGGCAAAAATAATTTCTTAAATCAAACTTTGATTATGGTAGGTTAGGTGTAAATCATGCCGACTTTTTTTGAAAGGAGACAGCTTGTGATACCTGGAGATTTGATTGCGGAAGGCGAATATATGGCTGGGGAAAACACGTACAGAGAAGCTGATAAAATTTTTGCTTCACGAATTGGAATTGTTGAGTACGAAGAAAATAAAGTGGATGTTGTCGCCTTAAGAGCTTTCTATATCCCAAAATTAGGAGACATCGTTATAGGAACAATTGTAGAGGTTGGATTCAGCGGATGGACTGTGAACATAAACTCGCCATATCTAGCCCTGTTAAGGGCGTCAGACGTCTTAAGCAGACCGTTCAAACCGCAAAAAGATGAACTATCACAGTTTCTAGACGTAGGAGACTTGGTGGTTGCGAAAATAATCGCTTATGACAGAACGCATGACCCGCAACTAACAGTTGGTGAACCAGGTCTAGGGAAAATAACTCGTGGAGAGATTGTTAAGATAACTCCGACAAAAATTCCCCGCGTAATCGGCAGAAAAGGCTCAATGATATCTATGATAAAGAAGGAAACGAGTTGCCAAATAATTCTGGGACTTAACGGAGTTATATTAATCACGGGTAAAAATCTTGAGGACGAAGAGTTGGCGATGATGGCTATCCACAAGATTGAAGAGGAATCCCATACAAGTGGTTTAACAGATCGCATAGTTCAGATGCTTAAAGAGGAGAGAGCTAAAAGGGAGGAAGTTAAAAATGAGCCAAAAAGCTGAAAGGTTGATTGATAAGAAAGGTTTAAGATTGGATGGTAGAAAACCGGATGAGTTGAGACCAGTAAAAATTGAGGTTGGCGTCTTATCAAATGCTGATGGTTCAGCGTATATTGAACAGGGAAAAAATAAGATTTTGGCTGCTGTGTATGGCCCGAGAGAGTTGCATCCGAAGCACATGGCGCTTTCAGACAGAACCGTTTTGAGGTGTCGCTATCACATGGCGCCTTTCTCTGTTCAAGAGCGTAAATCACCGGCGCCTTCGAGGAGGGAAGTAGAGCTTTCAAAGGTTATTAGAGAGGCTCTTGAGCCGTCGATTTTCTTGGAGTATTATCCGCGTACAGGTGTGGACATTTTTATTGAGGTTTTGCAGGCTGATGGGGGAACAAGAGGTGCCAGCATTACAGCGGCGTCTTTGGCTTTGGCTGATGCGGGTATTCCTATGCGGGATTTGGTGGCTGCGTGTGCAGCTGGGAAAGTTGAGGACACCATAGTGCTAGATTTGATGGATGAGGAAGACAAGGCAGGAATTGCTGATGTTCCGTTGGCTTTGATGCCGAATTTGAATGCTATTACGTTGCTGCAGATGGATGGAATATTAACTCTTGAAGAATTTGAGAGTGCTGTTAATCTAGCTATTGATGGGTGCAGAAGAATTTACGCGTTGCAGAAGGAAGCCTTAAAGGCTAAGTATGTAAGCGTCAAAGAGGTTGAAGAGTAATGTCGTCAGTGATTACTCGTGTGAAGCAGAAGCAGATTGCCCAGTTAATTGCTAAAGGGAAACGTCTGGATGGCAGGGGCTTAACTGATTATCGTGAAATAAAGGTTGAGCAAGGAATAATAGAGCGCGCAGAAGGGTCGGCGAGAGTGCTTCTTGGAAGGACGGAGGTCTTGGTTGGGACAAAAATTGAAATTGGTGAGCCGTTTCTCGATACGCCGAACGCGGGTGTTTTGACTGTTAACGCTGAACTTGTGCCTTTGGCTTCGTCAACCTTTGAGCCTGGACCACCGGATGAGAACTCTATTGAGTTGGCGAGGATTGTTGATAGGGGGATAAGGGAGTCTAAGGCTATTGATTTGGAAAAGTTGTGTATAGAGGCTGGGAAGAGGGTGTTTGTGGTTTTTGTGGATGTTTATGTGCTTAATCATGATGGAAATTTGATTGATGCTTCGGCTTTGGCGGCTTTGGGTGCTTTGCTTAATACGAAGATGCCTAAGTATGAGATTGAGGAGGGCGAGGTTAAGATTAAGCCGGTTTATGCTCCGCTTCCGCTGAGAAGGCGTCCTATAACGGTTACTTTTGCGAAGATAAGTGATCAGCTTGTTGTTGATCCGTGGTTGGAGGAGGAGCAGGTAATGGATGCGAGGCTTACTGTGGCGATTGATGATGATGGCAACATGTGTGCGATGCAGAAGGGTGGTAGCGGATACTTCGTGGCGAAACAGGTGTTGGAGGCTGCAAAAGTAGCTAGGGAGAAGGCTGAGGAGATACGGAAAAGGCTGGAATGGTGAAGTTGCGTTGGGGAGAACTAAAAAGGTGGGGCTAACTCGTGGGTTGGGATCCCGTTATGGAGCTACTGTTAGAAAGCGCTACGTCAAAGTTGTTGCGGAGATGAGGAAGCCTCATAGGTGTCCTCAGTGCGGTTTTCTAAGGGTCAAGAGAGTAAGCGTTGGCGTTTGGAAATGCAGAAAATGCGGGTTCACATTTACAGGTGGAGCATACACTCCAACAACAAAGCTTGGGATTGTGGCGAGGCGGGCAGCCAAGGGAGCACCTGTAGAGGAAGTAATGAAAGCGGAAGAGGAAACTGAGTAGCTTTCCCCAAATTTTGAGTGTTTAAGCTTGTTCCCGAGTTGGTTGAGGTTGGTTCTCGATTAGAAATATCATATATGGTTTGGAAGCCAGCACGATGAGGGCGAGGGCTGTTTTGCGTTTGAAGTTTCCTTCAGAAAGGCGTCTGGAAATAGCCTTTAGGGCTTTGATGCCTGAAGTTGAGAAGCCTGCAACCATGCGTTCCAAGGCGAGTTTGGAGAAGGATGGCATTTTTTTAGTTTTGAAGGTGGAGGCTAGGGATACTGTTGCTTTGAGGGCGGCATTAAACGCCTATCTGAGATGGATAAACTCGATGACAAATGTTTTAGAGGTTTTGGAAAACGTTTCCTAGATTCCTTTCACTGTAATGTCAGTTGTGAGGGCTTGTTGGGTGTCAAGGTCTCTCTGAGCTAGTTTAGCCCCCTATATATAGATTGAACCTATAGATTGAACCCCAAACCCAAACGGAAGACTTTATATTTACACTTTAGAATAGTAACGTAAGAAGAAAATGAAAAAGAGTAAAAAACCCAAACGACCTGTTCCTCTTCCAATCAAATTATTTCTCATATCAACCCTCATTGCTATTGTTCTTTTCTCCATAAATTTTCTTGGCAGTCAATATCAAGCTTGGCTTACTGAAAGCTGGAGAAAAGCTCTTTCTAAATCCATGGAAATCAATAGTAAGGGTGGAAAAGCATACCCGTATGAAACGTCTGATGGATGGGGTGTAAACTTTCAACAAGAAGCTAATGCAGGAATAACTTTTCAAGTTTCTGGCACTGCTTATTTTACAAGAAGAAATGAAACTATTTCCACGCCAAATAACCAAATCCCATAGTGTTCAAACTCTTCTAATTAGATACAAAAATTCCCAAACCCCCAAAGAAACATGGAATGAGCAAAATGTAATACCTCAAAAATGCATCATATTTTTGAGAAGTGGGTCTAGAATGGGAAAAACAGAAAGGGAAGAGGAACTGCGTAGAATACGACAAGAAAGGTTGGAAGAAGCCAAACAAAAACTGTATTGGAGTGAAGGGAGAGTTCGGGATTTGATTGGGGGAATTATTTCCATATTTGCTGCTATAGGGATTATCATTCTTTTCTATGGCGCGTTATGGGGCAAATTCTCAGAAGTGAGGCAGGGAGAACAAGTTATCATTACGAACCCTAATGGATTTACTTCTGTAATGGTCACGGTCTTTTTTGCTCTTGTTATCCTTAGTGTGCTTGGCGGTTTTGAAATTGGAAGATATGTTCAAACAGAATTTACAAAAAGAAGACGCCAAAGACAGCCTCAACCTCCGCCTCCGCCACCATAGCTTTGTTGTACGTTTGTCTGTGGTTCTCCTAGATATATTACAGTGATGAGCTCAAGGGTTCTATTAGAAATATATTCCTTCGTTTGGGTTTGGGATATAGATTGAACTTCTAGTACACTAAATATTATGAAGGGCGAATTATTGGAGATTTTCGATTCTTCAGAGGGTAGACACCATCTAGGATCTAACAAAGAGTTTCTAATAGGCTCCAAATAGGCTAGCCTTCTATGAGCTTTCAAACAATCCATTTTGCTCGGCTGTTGCGTTGTTAACTGCGATTGTTGTTTGAGAAAATGCTTAATTAATTGCTGTGCTTATTGCTGTGCAGAATGGAAGTGCCATATAAGTGAGTGAAGAACTTTCGAGGCTCCCACCACAAGTTCAAGAACGCCTGCTGAGGCTTCAACAGCTTCAACAAACACTCCAATCAGTCCTAACCCAGAAGCAGCAGGTAGAAATCGAACTCACAGAAATCGAGCAAGCCCTAAGCGAACTGCAAAATATGACAGACGATTCAGTCATATACAAAGCCATGGGCACACTTCTGGTAAAAACAGAAAGACCAAAAATAACCACAGAACTAAACGAAAGAAAGGAACTTCTCAACACAAGAGCCACAGTCCTAGGAAAGCAAGAAGAACGCCTCCGCAGTCAACTGAAAGACTTACAAGCCAAACTCCAAGAAGACTTGCGACCAATTTCTCCACCCTAACCCGTAACCTGCTTAGGTGAAAACCGTGCAAGAGCTGCGCATACCAGAGCTAACCAGCGAACAAATTGAAACATTATGTTCGGTTGCAGAGGAAGCAGCCAGAGAATACGTCACATCAAAGGTTCCATCAAAACGAATAACAACATTAAACATAAGCGTCGAGGCCGAAGGCACAAAACCCGTGACGCTAACAGTCGACATAGACATTGCCCTTTCACAGTTAATGAAAGGCTTAGACGTGCAAAAACTTGTTGACGAAGCGGTGAAAGCCTCCTTCACCTCGGCAGAAAAATATTTGAGGAAACTAAAATGTCATTCACAGAAATAACCAAAACCTTAGACGAGTTAGACGCTAAACTCGCTGTTTTATTATGCCACCATAACGCAGACCCAGACGCCATCTGCTCAGCCTACGCCCTCGCAGGTCTACTAAAAAACTTGAGACCAAAAACCGAAGTTGAAATCGGGGCAGCTCAAGGAATAAGCCGACTCTCAAAACACCTCCTAAGATACTTACCGATAGAGGTGAAGACGCAACCAAACGTGGAAAAAGCAGACGCCATCGTGCTCCTTGACACCAACACAATACAACAACTAAACAATCTGGCTGAAAAAGTAAAAACTTCCAAAGCACCAATCATAGTCATCGACCATCACATAGCCCATCCAGAAACAGAACAAACAGCAAAAATCTGCATAACCAACGAAGAAGCATCATCAACATGCGAAATCGTCTACAACTTCTTCAAACAAGCAGGCATCAAACCCGGCAAAAACGAAGCTAAAGCATTATTTTTAGGCATAGCCTTCGACACCCGCCACTTCGTCCTAGCCAACTCATCCACACTAAAAACCGTTGCAGAACTCATCGATGCCGGCGTAAACGCACAAGAAGCCCTATCCCAGCTCTCGCTACCCATGGACTATTCCGAACGAGTCGCAAGACTAAAGGCCTGCAGAAGAGCCAAACTCTTCAAAATCGGAGAATGGATAATCGCTCTCTCCCATGTCAGCGCCTATCAAGCCTCAGCAGCAAGAGCCATAATCGACCTAGGCGCCCACATAGCCGTCGTAGCAGGACAAAAAAACGAAAACATAGAGATCAGCCTACGCTGCACAAGAGAATTCCACGAGAGAACAGGCATACACCTAGGCAAAGACATAGCCAAACCATTAGGCGAATATCTCCACGGCATGGGCGGCGGACACTCCACAGCAGCAGGAGTCAACGGTGTAGGCGACATCGAAACCGGGCTTAAACGTTGTCTACGGCTTTTTAAAGAAAAGTTTTAGTTAACCATAATTAAGTAGCTACTCTTAAATGAGCCAAAATCTTCGCTTAAAACCAGGCAGGCACCAAAAGCATGGCTGTAATCGAAACAAAAAACCTTACATACACATATCCAGGCGGAACAAAACCCTCAATTAGAGATGTCTCCATAAAAATAGAGAAAGGCGAATTCACTCTCATAACAGGCCCAAGCGGATGTGGAAAGACAACCCTATGCCGATGCTTCAACGGATTAATCCCCCACTTCTATCAAGGCGAACTAAAAGGCGAAATAACCGTAGCGGGAATCAACGTTGCCGAACACCCAATCTACGAACTAGCAAAACACGTAGGCCTAGTTTTTCAAAACCCAGAAAACCAGCTCTTCGCTCTATCTGTTGAAAAAGACGTGGCCTTCGGACTTGAAAACCTCGGCGTTCCAAGAGAAGAGATGCACAAAAGAGTGGATTGGGCGCTGAAGCTCGCTGGAATATATGATTTGAGGGAAAGACCTCCTCATGAACTTTCAGGCGGACAGCAACAACGTGTCGCAATAGCCTCAGTCTTGGCCATGCAACCAGAAGTAATAGTCTTAGACGAGCCAACCTCCTTCCTCGACCCGTTAGGCGCAAAGAAAATATTCGAAGTCATCTACGAACTCAACAGAAAACTCGGAAAAGCCGTTGTGCTTGTTGAGCATAGACTTGATTTAACAGCCAGATACGCCGACCACATAATCATAATGGATGAAGGAAAGGTTATTGTAGACGGTGAACCACGCGAAATCCTAAGCTCGGAAGAAGCCCGCCTAATCGGAGTTGGAGTCCCCAAGGCAACACGTCTCTACCAGATGCTTATGAAAGACGGAATAAAACTAGGCAATAGAATTCCGCTATCTTCGGATGAGATGGCGACACTGCTAAGGGAGGCTTTCCAAAGCTAATGATTGAAGTTGAAGACGTCTATTTCACCTATCCAAACGGCGTAGAAGCACTAAAGGGCGTATCCTTAACCATCCAAAACGGTGAATTCGTCGCCATAATGGGACAAAACGGCGCTGGAAAAACAACGCTAGTTAAGCATTTCAACGGACTGCTTAAGCCAACTAAAGGACGAACACTTATCGACGGAGTCGAAACAACAAAAGTTAGCGTGGCAACTCTAGCCAGAAACGTAGGCTTCGTCTTCCAAAACCCAGACCACCAGCTCTTCAGCGAGACAGCCGAGGATGAAATAGCCTTTGCCCTAAGGAATTTTGGATTTAAAGAAAACGTTATAAAAAGGCGAGTGACATGGGCTCTCAACCTCTTAGGCTTAACACAATACAGAAAAACCTCACCATTCATGCTCAGCGGCGGAGAAAGAAAACGAGTAGCCCTAGCCTCTGTTCTGGCATGGAACCCCAAAATACTGATATTAGATGAACCAACAATAGGACAAGACTACCAACAGAAGGAAAAACTAAGACAATTCATCACGCAGATGAAAACCCAGAGAAAGACAGTAATCATCGTTACGCATGACGTGGAGTTTGTGGCAGAATGCAACCCAAGAGTTTTGCTGATGCGAGACGGGAAAATAGTTGCTGACGGCGAGGCAACAAAAGTTCTCACAAACCCAGAAGTTCTAACCCAAGCATCCATTGTTCCACCTCAAATAGCCCAAATCTTCCTACAACTACCAGATTTAGGACTTCCCCAAAACATTATCGACATCTATGATGCACGAGAAATATTGCTTAACACTCTGGAGAAACACGCAAATGAGCGTTTTTGACGGACTGAGATTTCGAAAAGTCTACTCTCCCATCCACAATCTAGACCCGAGAATAAAATTCGTTTACGTCTGCGCAATCTTTGCGGTCGCAATAATTTTTGGGGAGCTATTACCATTAATAATACTCTTCATAATGCAGGTTCCATTTGTTGTTTTGGCAGGTGTCAAACGTGAGTGGCTTCGTTCAATGCGAGGAGCAGCGTTCTTAGCCACAGTGATCTTCTTAACCAACTTTATTGTTGCATTCATAGGCGCCGGCTACACAGTTACAGCAAGAAGCCTAGAAAACGCAGTTGCCATGACCTTACGCTTCGTAGTGCTCGTTGAATCCTTCTCCATCTTCTTCTTAACAACCTCACCAGACAATTTAGGCTTAGCCCTAGAGCAAACGCACATACCCTACGAGTTCTCCTTCGCCTTCACAACCGCCGTGCGCTTTGTTCCAGTTTTAGCCGAAGAAGCCCAGACAATTATGGACGCCCAAAAAGCCAGAGGTTTAGAGCTTGAACGTGGAAACTTTCTAAAAAGAATTAGAAACTACATTCCTATTCTCATACCCTTAATCGTGAGCGCAATCCGAAGAAGCCTAGAATTAGCCGAAGCCATGGAGTCCCGTGCATGGGGCGCAACCAAAAACCGAACAAACCTCTACAGACTCAAAATGCAAAAAGGCGACTTCATTTTAATAGCCATAACCATCGGAATCTTGGCAACAGCAATTTACGTTCGCCTATACCTCACAATTCCATCTTTAAATGAGCTCTTAGAAGGCTTATATCAAACCGCAAGATTTTTAACACTGACGCATGTGTAATGGGTTCTCGGAGCTCGAAAAAGTTGAAATGGCTAAAGCCAGCGGCAGAAGAAATCATCGCAGGCATTAAGAGTTCCATTGAAGAGCTAAACATGAAAGAAGTTGAGAGGCTCATTGAGCTCCTACTTGAGGCGAAAGACAAAAAAATCTTTATCGTAGGTATGGGAAGAAGCGGATTCGTTGCCAGAGCCTTTGCTTTGCGCCTAATGAACTTAGGTTTTAACGTCTACTTCCTAGGGGAAACCATCACACCAGCAGCAGAAGAAGGAGACTTGCTAATTGCGATTTCAGGAACAGGCTCCACAAAGATGGTTTTAACCGCAAGCGCAGCCGCCAAAGAAATAGGAGCCACTGTTGTTGCCATAACATCCTTCCCAGAGTCCCCACTAGGCCAAATGACCGATCACATTGTAACAATCAAAGGAAGGACGAAAACTGGTTGGCCCAGAGAAGAAGATTATTTAGCTAGGCAAATCATTGGTGAACGTGAACCTCTAACCCCTCTTGGAAGCGTTTTTGAGAACAACTGCATGGTCTTTCTTGATAGTTTAATTGTAGAATTGATGTATCGGTTAGGGCGAACTGAAGAGGATCTAAAGCGTAGACATGCAACAATAGAATAAGAAAATCGGAGCGTGCAGGAGATACGCGCCAAATGGAAAAAGAAAAAAATGCGCCGACAAAAAAAGAAACGGCAAAAAAGACGAGCAAGATACAAGTAAGCCTATTGCTTAACGATTTCCCTTAATATTCCTACCTAAGTTTTGCGCCAGCTTCTTGGACACGCTAAACCTTCTAGGAAACTTTTAAGTTTAGCTTTATAGATTAGCGTGAAATAGGAGAATGAATCTGTGATGTCAGAGAACAAGCCGCGTTTCTCAATTGAGTCCCTTCTTTCTGCTCGTATTCTGCTTTCCCCACAACTGGCTGAGGGCAGAGTCTACTTCATAAGCGATCTCAGTGGCTGCATGAGCCTCTACTTCATGAAACGAACCGGAAGCCTCGCCGTTCCGCTCTTGCCTTCCGGCTTGGCCCTGCAAAACCCACATTTAATGATTGGATACAACTACTATGTGTTGCCCAAGCTTCGAAAGATTCTCGTGATGGTTGATGAAAACGGCAACGAAAACTATCAACCATGCTTTATCCCATTAGAAGGCGGTATTCCCGAGCCCATATTCGGCGATAAATACAAGAATGAACAGGTTGCCTGTTTCCACTGCGACGCAGAAAATAATATGGCCTACTTCTTCCGAGATGACCGAAAGACCCCTAATATGGAATGCCTAAGAGTTGACCTGAAAACGCTGGAGACCACATCCTTGGGAACCAGCATTTATGGAAACTACTTCAACGGTGTCAACGCCGACCACACGAAGGTGATTCTTTCGGATAGCTACACAGCTGCTGATGTGGTACTTTATATGTGGCAAACGGGATGGCCTGAAAGAAAGCTCCTCTACGGAGTTCCGCTGCAAGAAAGAGGAGACAGAAAGGTGGAGCCTTCAGGTATTGGAACTTGCGGCTTCGTCGACAATGACAATGGATTGCTGTTTAGATCGAATCTGTTCAGGGACGAGGGCAGCTTGACATACTTGCCGCTTTCGACACCAGACAAGGTTGTTGAGGTCGTCGTTAAAGGACTCGGTTACACGGGAGTTGGCGAGCTTGTCGACATCAAACCGGTGAAGGGTAACCGCTTCTTAGTTGGGTACGATATCGATGGATGCTCTTGGTTATATGAGGGTGACTTCCGCCTAAACGATGGTGTCCCAATCTTCGAAGCAACCAAGACACTGGTTGGACTTCCTCCGCTTTCCGATGGTGTAGTTTTGGGAACAGAATTTGAACTGCAAGATAAAGAATATGCGTTCACTGCTGACTACGTTCTCGCTTTCACGAAAGCCAACAGTCCCTCTCAGCTTTATCTTCTGCCTCATGGAGTAGAGAAGGAATTGATCAAGCTCTCCGAAGAGCGAGTAATAGGGATAGACCAGAAGTTTCTGTCTGAAGGAGAAGACGCAAGCTACACAACCTCCGATAGAGTTAGAATCTCAGCAAGACTTTACATGCCTTCAAAAGAACTTGGTTTCGAAGGTCCGAGGCCCCTTGTACTTTATGTGCATGGTGGCCCGCAAAGTCAGGAAAGACCGGACTTCACTTGGTTCTCAATGCCGTTAATCCAATTTCTGGCGCTCAACGGCTTCGCCGTGTTCGTCCCGAATGTGAGAGGAAGCACAGGCTACGGTTTGAAATTCATGAAAATGGTAGACCGTGATTGGGGCGGAAAGGATATGCAAGACCATATCGAGGGACTGAAGATGCTTGAGAAGGACTCGCGCATTGACTCATCGAGACGGGCAGTGATGGGGCGCTCTTACGGCGGTTACATGACGCTTATGCTCACCTCACATTATCCAGAATTGTGGAAAGCCTCGTGCGACATGTTCGGACCTTATAATCTGCTCACCTTTCTTGATCGTATTCCAGAAACGTGGAAAACATACTTTCGACTTGCAATAGGCGATCCGAAGAAAGACAGAGAGTTCCTCATACAACGCTCTCCCATCACCTGTCTTAAAAACTTTCGAGCCTCGATGCTTATTGTGCAAGGGAAAAATGACCCAAGGGTGGTCTTGCAGGAGTCGAAAGATTTAGTGGATGACTTGCGTGCCAACAATGTTGAAGTTGAATTTCTAGTATTTGAAGATGAAGGACATGACGTACTCAAATTTAAGAACAAAGTGGCATGTTACAACAAAATCGTTGAATTCTTCAAGAAGTATCTGAGAGTTAGCTGACAGACCATTCTAAGCTAACTTTCAATTCGCAGTCATGCTCCTTCTTCATTCGGGCGGATTCACCGTATGTAGATAGCCGTTCTTTCATAAGTTGCTGTTTTGTTAAAGTTGGTTGTTGTTAAGCACGCTAAAGATTAAGCGTGCATATAGCTTATTAAGACTCACGACACAATGTATTATGGAAAAACACTCTACACCCTAAACTAAGAAAACAATACCAACGGTGAAGAAAACCAATGCCAAAAAAATCCAAAGCCCTAGAAAAAACAGAAGTAGGCATAATAATAAAGGAGGAAGGCAGAAAACCAACCGCTTTTAGAGAAGTCTATCCAATACAAGAACCCTACATCTACGCTGCCATAGTCAAAGACCCAGAAACCCAAAAAACGCTTTATGAAGTTATAGAGCCCACACTCCAGCAAGAAGAAGAAAGACGCTTGCAAGAAGTAAAGACCTTCTTAATGGAAGAAGTAGACGTAAACCTAAAAGAAATAGAAACCAAAGAAAAAGCGGAAAATTATCTAAAAGAGAAAACAAGGGAAATAATCAAGAAATATCGCATAAAAATCCCGCCAGAAGCGGTTGACAAGCTCGTATACTACATAATAAGGGATTTTGTAGGCTATGGGAAAATAGACCCCTTAATGAAGGATCATTTAATCGAAGATATATCGGCAGATGGTGTAAACATACCCATATATGTTTGGCATAGATTGTATGAATCTCTACCAACGAACATAATATTTAGGGATGAAGCAGAATTAAACTCCTTCATAATTCGCTTGGCGTATTTGTCCGGAAAGAACATCTCAATAGCATCCCCAATCTTGGATTCATCTCTTCCAGACGGTAGCCGCGTATACTTAACTTATGGAAGCGAGGTTACGAGAAGAGGTTCAACATTCACTATTCGACGCTTTAGGGTTGACCCGCTAACAATCTCAGACCTAATAGCCTTTAACACTCTTTCTTCAGAGATGGCGGCATACCTCTGGTACATCATAGAAAACAGAGCCTCGGTCGTTGTAGCTGGAGGCGTAGCAGCGGGAAAAACAACAATGCTGAACTGCCTATCAATGTTCATAAAACCTGAAATGAAAATAGTGAGCATAGAAGACACGCAGGAGCTTAACCTTCCTCATGAAAATTGGGTACCCTCCGTAGTAAGATTAGGCTTTGGTCATGAAGACAAAAGGGAGGGCGCAATTACCCTATTTGACTTGTTGAAGGCGGCTGTCAGACAAAGACCCGACTACATTATTTTGGGGGAGGTTCGTGGAGAAGAGGCCTATACGCTGTTTCAAGCAATGGCGACCGGTCACTTGGGAATGAGCACGATACATGCGGAATCTGTTGAAGCTGTAATAAACCGTCTGGAATCCGAACCAATGAACATTCCGAAGCCGCTCATAACAATGACAGATGTCATGATGGTTATGACAAGGTCGGAAATTGAAGGAAAACCAGCAAGAAGAGTGAGTACATCAACAGAGGTTTTAGAACTTGATCCAGAGAAAAAGAATATACTAACCGAAGAGGTTTTCCGCTGGAACCCGAGGGAAGACAAGTTTGTCTTTTCTGGTCATAGCGCCCTTCTGGAGAGACATATGAAGAAGTTAGGTATCGGTGAAGAAGGTATCAGACGCGAGTTACACCGTAGGAAGATTGTTTTAGAATGGATGGTGCGTAAAGGCATTCGACGCTATACTGATGTCACAAATGTGATTCGAGAATACTACGCTAATCCAAACCGCGTTCTCCAAAGAGCCAGAGTGGAGCTGAAATGAAAAAAAGCAAAACATTTGAAAAAATCAAAATGCTCTATAATCGCTTTAAAGCAAAACTTAAGCTACATTCCATAGCTTACCAGCTTATTGGAGAGAAAACAGGACGTGTTTTGCCACTTTTCAAGGATTTGGACTTAAACTTACAAAGGTCAGGTTTAAAAGTTAACTTTAAGGCTTATGTTAGCCTAACAGTTTTTGCCACAATTTTAATATCGGCTGCTGCGTTAGCCCTCGTTCCATGTTTACTAATCGCCATATTTAACGTGCCGCTTCTACCAGCAGTTCTTTTTGGTGTTGGTGGAAGCTTGTTCGCATTTGCGCTCTCGATAATTGGATTTTATGTCTACCCAATTTATCGGGCAGATGAGCTTAGAAGAGCGTTAGAAGATGAGTTGCCTTTTACAACTGGTTATATGGCGATTCTTACAAGTGCTGGCGTTTCTCCGGAAAGGATTTTCTATTCGCTTTCAAATCTTAGCGTGCCATTAGCTGTTTCCTCAGAGGCTAAAAGCGTTGTTAGAAATGTGAATCTTTTCGGTTTGGACATAATTTCCGCCTTGGAAGAAACGTCCAAGCGAACGCCTTCTGAAAGGTTCCGCGAAATGCTTGAAGGATTTATTTCAACAATACATTCAGGCGGTAATTTGGCTGCTTTTCTCCGCGAAAAATCCAGGCAATACATGAAGCTAAAGAGAATAAGCCTGCGCAAGTTTTCAGACACCTTATCCATTTTATCAGAGTTTTACGTGGCTTTACTTGTGACAGGCCCTTTACTTCTCATCATAATGCTTGCGGTCATGGCACTACTTGGCGGGGGAGGTTTGGGCATATTAAGCCCAGATCTTCTGCTTCACATACTTACCTACCTTGGAATACCAATCGGTTCCATTATATTTGTGATAATTTTGGATGCTGTCTCACCTAAATGGTGATGAAAATGCCGAAAATAGGAAAAAATATGAAAAAAACTGCGTGGATTGCCTCGGCTTTGTCAGCCCTCGCCATAATTTTATTTGCCTACATCATGTTTTTTGGAACCGCGACATTTGACGAGTTTGTTTTTTTCGCCGTTATAATCGCTGTTTTTCCTTCAGCAGTAGTGAACTACATTGATTATAGGTGGAGAAAAGCCATAGACGAGCACTTACCAGACCTTTTCAGAAGCCTAGTTCAAGCCCAAGAGACAGGTATGACTCTTCCTCAAGCCGTGGAGGAAGCCTCTAAGAGAGATTATGGTCCGCTTACGGCTGAATTGAGAAAGATGACAGCGCAAATCTCATGGGGAATGACTTTTGAGGAGGCGCTCTTAGCTTTGGGAAGACGCGTTAACACTGTGCTTGTACAGAGAACGGTACCGCTAATAATTGAGGCGAGCCGTTCAGGAGGACACGTGGAAAAGGTTTTTGACCCAATGGGCAAGTTTATACAAACAACACTTCTGCTTGAGAAGGAACGCCGAACCCAAACAAGACCATACATTGCAATAATTTACGTTGCCTTTTTCGTATTTTTGTTCACAATTATACTCCTTTTCAGATCATTCTTCGTGAGCATAGAAGGCTTACCAATACTTGGAATGGCAGTAATGTCGCCTCAAAATATGCAACGAATATTTTTCCACATGACAGCGATTCAAGCTTTCTTTGGTGGAATTATTGCTGGAAAAATGGGAGAAGGAACAATAAACGCTGGATTAAAACACAGTTTAGTCATGATGCTTTGTGGCTATATGGCCCTAAAACTTTTTCTATGAGGCGGGAAGGATGGGGCGGCTTAGTAGAATTTTGCCAGATAAGCGGGCTATAACTCCAGTGTTAAGCAATCTTTTGCTGATGGTGGTGGCTGTGGCTGCAATGTCAATCGCTGCAACCGCTACATATGTGATTACAACCAACCTGCGGGAAACCATGAGCGAGCGTATTGTTGTAGAGGATTTATGGTTTAATCCTTCAACAAATAAGACAATGGTCTATGTTCATAATGTTGGGAAAGTATCCGTTCAAGTTTCAGCAGTATATATTAATCATATATCTTGGTCCTTTACTCCTTCTCCTCTCATTTTGGAAATAGGCGAGCATTGTTGGTTTAACATTACGCGAAGTTGGAATACGGGAAGCATATACTACATAGATATCATTACCACCAGAGGGACTCATGTTGGAGGCTATTACAAAGCGCCTTGAGCTTGACAAACGTGGAATAAGCAACATAATAGTCGTCATGTTAAGCCTGATACTGATAGTAATTATAGTTGCTAATGTGATACTCTGCGGTTACCAAATGAACCAGTTCGACCAGGAGAGAATTCAGGAAAATATGGCGATTACGGTTGTCGGAGACGCACTTTTCGCCCATGAGGAAATAACAACCATAGCGGCAGCAAATTATAGGACGTTTAGATTAGTTAGTGCAGATGGTGAAGGCACAAACTTTGATGTGCCTGAAACTGTGGGAAGACATCTGTGCTTTAGAGTTTTGTATCCTCTGGCAGGCATAAGCTCTATTCCAGCTTCAACATGGACTATGTATTATCGGGTGCAACGTTACAGAACTGCTGCTGGACTGGTTACACTTCCAGTTTGTCACGCCGACGTTGATATTTTGATTAGAGAGTTAAATGGTACTATTAGAGCAAATATCGCGACTAACGTGGCAAGTAGTCTTAATGTTGCGGCTGGCCTCGATATCTGGGAGACAGTTAATGCAACATATGCATGGACTGCCTATACTGTTGTCGACCAAACAGATTATTTGGAGGTCGATTTTTACATTGAGGTAACAACGGCTGGGACAAGGTCAGCTCCAAGGATGAGAATAGATGATCCCAGTTTGCTAGCTGCTGACCAAACAAGAGTTATGCTTTCATCAGGAATTTTCACTTTCAAAAATAAGGGGTCTTCAACTTCTCATTTAGTCGGCCTATGGATTAACAACTCGACAAATCACCAGCGTTACGTCATCGACTTATTCGTGAATTCAGGTGAAGAAGGAACATACATTAGAGGAGACATAAATCTGCCAACAGAAAACTTTATGGTTAAAGTTGTAACCGAAAGGGGAAACATAGCAGTATTCACGAACTATTAAACTGAGGAAATGCTCCTTTTTGTTTTCATTTGTTAACGTTTCTTAAGCATTTTATCTTTTAATACTTCTATTGCTTCTTTCTGGTTTTTTGCCTCTACTATTTGAATGTTATATAATTCCGCCATTTTCTTTCCGTTTTCGTTCAGTTTTGGAATCGCAATTAAATAGGCTTTATCTGGCGAAACATCAAATATCTTGGCGAAAAGAGCGATTACTGGCTGTTCGGACACTGCTTCTTCAGTGGATGATGCTAAATCAATCACCGTCAATTTTCGCATCGCTCCTTTATAGGCTACGATGTCAAAAGTGTGATTTGCCCCAGACTTGCCTTTAACAAAAGCAGGACTTTCAACATGAAATCCTTTTTCTGTAAGAAGTTCCCGAATCGGTGCAACTAAAACCCAGCCCAAGGTAGCTTCTTCCTTCACTTCTTCTCTTAGACTGTAAGAATAGACGTCTTGAATTATGGCGTCTTCAAAGGTGAAGTTTCCATGGCAGTCTCTGCAGAAATGTTCTGAGAATGGGATGTCAAAGCTTTTGGCGCAATCCTTGCAGGTGCACCATATCCCAGCTTTTCTATAATCAGCATCAATTTTTTTCAATTCCTCATTGCACTTTGGACAGATAAGCTTGTCTCCTTTATGGAAGCTCTCCTCCACATCCATGTATCCGCATTTAACATGTTCAATTAAGGAGCTCTTTTGGATGTTGAAAGATTTACAGTATGGACAACAATAACGAATAGAAATGTTTGCGGAGCCACATTTTGGGCAATAAATATTTTTGTCATAAAGTTTTCTTTTCAGTATCCTAGCCTCATAAAGCCTGTTCAAGAAAGCTTCCACTTCTTGTGCGCCGCCAACAACTGTTTCAACCGTTGGATAGTGATAACCAATCTTAGGGTCATAAACTGGTTCAAGTTCGCTAATTTCGCCGCTTAAAAATTTACTTAGGAAAACCTGGGTATTGCGGTCTTTGTAGAGTTCTAAGCGCTCTGTTTTATCTTTCCTTTGCATCTCTTTCCCAAACTATTCCTAATGTAGCCAAATTTCACGCTCTTTTTATTTTAAATTTAATCATTATATTATTGTTAAATTTATCGTTTTAACATTTTGCATCAAGCTATGTAAGAGTTGTGAGAAAGGTTTTTAAAATTTCTTGGAATGGTTAACTTATAGAGGAGTAGACGAGAGTGAGTCCGCAATCAAAGCGTTTGGTGAATTGTCCAAAATGCGGGTTCGCCTTCGACATAACATACGGCAGGGCACTCGCCTGTTCTGGATGCCCATCTTCCGTGCAATGCACAATGGCCAAATGCCCGAAGTGCGGACACGAATTCCCATTGTAATAAGGATAAAGGCAAATGCCCATAATGTCTCCTAAATTTTGACTTAATCTCAAACTCGCATATTTTATCTCCAACAGTTATACATTTCACAAGCATCTACAGTCACGTTTTTTAATAAGAACACATATATTCCAAGCACAACTTAGATGCAAAAGGAACGAGCTGAATGTCGACTCAAAGTCCTCAAAAACGCCTAGTTATCCGATGGACAACATTGAAAGGAGTAACCGCAATAATTCTTTTCCTAATAATAACAGTATTAGCTGAGTATATTGTTGTTCTTTACGCAATAAACTTGGGTGTAAGAGATAAGGCACAATTGCAATGGAGTTTTAAATTTCCAGGAACCGAATGGGCTTTCACAGTAGCCATCAGTCCGCTATTCCACCTAGTCCCGGCAGCTGTTATAGTTTCACTTGTGTTTAGTTGGACATGCTTAACGAGGTACGCTGCTGTAAAACCAACTGAAACGCCGAAATGGAGAGCTGTAACTGCTGCTAAACGTGAGCAGAAGAAGAAATTGAGGGCTTTAAGGAAATTTGTTGGAAGGATAAGGGCAGGGCTATTAAAAGTTAAAGGCATAGCGTATGTATGGAAAAAGATACACTTCGCAAGGGCCACAATAAAAAGTGCTTTAACAGTGCTGTTGGTTTTTTGGGTGTTTGTAATTTTAGCATCTCTTCTAACATATCCTAATCTGATTTACCGAACCGTAGCTGGCGCCTACGAAAATAATCCTTCACTACTTAACTTTGTTAAAGGCACCGCACAGTTCTTTGCGCCCCTCGGCGGGATTTTCTCAGCCATAAACAACGCGCTTCTTGCAGCTGCACCAGGCTTTAGAGATTTTGTTCTCACCCTTGGATTGATGATCAAGCCTTTGGCTGATTTAGACAACGCTGGAAAATACCTGGTTTTTCAAAATGTTGCAGCTTGGGTTTCTGCTCTGGCGACTCTGTTTTATGGAGAGTTTAGACGAAAAGGTTACAGATACAAGAAGACAAGAAGAAAATAGAAAAAGGGAGTTTAATGGCTGACCATCCCAGATTTGGTCCAGCTGGGGTTCCTCTAACATTTAAGGCTATGAAAGCAAGTTTAGCGGATGTCCCTAGACTTTTAAGGGAAGAAGGACTTGATGCTTTTGAGTATCAGGCTGTTCGATGGGGTGCAAAACCGCAAATAAAGAAGGAAGATGCTGAAAAACTAGGTCTAGAAGCTAGACAAAATGATGTTTTGCTCAGTCTTCACGGCTCCTACTTCATAAACCTCTGTGGCGGAAAAGAGGTTATAGAAGCGAGCAAACAACGCCTAATCGCATGTGCAACCGCAGCAGGGTGGATGGAAGCGTACGTTGTGGTTTTTCATCCAGGATTTTATGGTAAAAGACCGCAAAAAGAGGTTTTCGTGAACTGTTTAGAAGCGTTAAAAGATGTTGTTGAAGCTATGAGTGCGTTAGGAGTAGAGAATGTCAAAGTTGGTCCGGAAACGATGGGTAAGCCTTCCCAATTCGGCGGCCTAGATGAAGTTTTAGGCTTATGTGAAACGGTTGAACAAACACAGCTGGTAATCGATTGGGCGCACTTACATGCACGGGACAGGGGGCGTTTCAAAACGGTTGAGGATTTCCGCAGAGTTGTTGAGGAGATTGAAAAGCGACTTGGAACAGAAGCCCTTAAAGACATGCATTGCCACTTTACAAAGGTTGAATTCACAGATAAGGGCGAAAAGCGTCATCATACGATGGACGAAGCAGATTATGGTCCAGATTTTGAAATGCTTGCTAAGGTTATAGTTGAGTTTAAGCTGAAGCCGGTAATTATAAGCGAAAGCCCAATTCTAGACGTGGATGCGATAAAAATGCGGGGCATCCTACAAAAAGAACTTAAAAGCTAGTTTATCACATGCAATTCTCAAACTTGTGTAATATCATAGTTTAAATTTTCTTGCCATGTCTTCATTAGGTCTCAAATATTCGATTTCATTAAGTTTTAATTCTAGTAAAGTATAATTTGGGTCTTCAGGACTTTTCCAGTGTTCACAAAAAAAGTCACAGTGATCGGCGACTTTAACCTTTGTTTCCTCATCCTTAATAATTTTGGCAAACCCAGCAGCTCTTATATAACCTTGATGTCCTCCTTCCTCAAGTAGTAGGCAAAATTCTATCTTTGGATTTTCGCGTATTTGCCTGATCTTTGCATTATTTGTTCCTGTAAGAACCCAAAATCGTTGATCAAAATTGACAAGGGTTACGGGTCTAACTCTAGGCTGGTCGTTTTCCTCGGTTGCTAAAGATATATGTTGTTGATCTTTAAAGTGTCTCCATATTTCTACCTTAAAGTCTTTAAGCTTCTCGCTCATGTGGGCATCTTCCCCATATAATTTGGCAATAATTAATGTTTAATGATTAAATAAAGCTTTGGATGACTTTAATGCGATATCTTTTTGTATGTAGTTTATAGTGCTATGTATGGGTGTCCCTTTTTGGTGAGGCTAAGAGGTTTCCAAAAACTCACATCAATAGAGGAGGCATTGCAACTATTCTTTGACAGGTTGAGGATTGAACAGTTGAAAACTGTTACTATTCTTTTACATGAGGCTCTAAACCGTGTTTTAGCAGAAGATATCATTGCAGAAGAGGATTTACCCAGGTTTGACAGGTCAGCCGTTGATGGATACGCCGTTAAAGCCGAAGACACTTTTGGGGCATCACAATTTAAGCCAAAAATCCTTCAAATCACTGATAATGAAGAAGTAGGCGACAACCAGGCAAAACAAGTTTGGACTGGAAACCTCATCCCAAAAGGTGCGGATGCTGTTGTAATGCTGGAAAACACTAAACGAATTAACAATGAAAAAGTCGAAATTTGGCTTTCATTAACGCCGGGCGAGAATGTATCAAAAAAGGGTGAAGACATCCATAAGGGAGAGATTGCGATAGAGGCTGGGACCCGCTTGAAACCTCACCATCTGGGATTGATGGTTGCGTTAGGGATGGCTAAAGTTAAGGTTTTTGAAAAGCCTAAAGTTGCCATTTTAGCCACTGGAAACGAACTAGTAGAAATAGGCGGTAAACCATCGAAGGACCAAATCTTTGAGGCTAATACGCTTGTTCTTTCAGCCTTATGCCGTGAATTAGGAGCTGAGCCGTTGGATTTGGGAATTGCAAGAGATGACGTAAATGAGATCTTTGAAAAATTAGAATTTGGGCTTGAAAAGGCTGATGCGATAATAACCACTGGCGGGACGAGCGTTGGAGTTTCAGACCTTGTTCCAGAAGCTGTTAACAAAATCGGAAAACCAGGCGTTATTGTTCATGGTGTAGCTATGCGGCCAGCCATGCCAACAGCCCTTGCTGTAGCTGCCGGAAAGCCGATAGTAATTCTTTCTGGTAATCCTGTGGCGGCAATGATAGGGTTCGAGGTTTTCGCCAGACCGCTAATATGTAGGATGCTGGGATTAAAGCGAAAAGAGTCTAGGCCTGTTGTTAAAGCCAAGATAACAAGGAGAGTCACAGCAACCCTTGGAAGAAAAACCTTCGTTCGTGTAAGGGTTTTCCAGAAAAACGGAGAGCTTTTCGCTGAACCAGTAAGCGCGAGAGGTTCCGGCATAATCTCAACTATGACGAAAGCCAATGGTTACGTTGTTGTCCCAGAAAATAGGGAGGGTTTAGAAGAAGGCGAATCCGTCTCGGTTCACTTGTTTGATAATGTAGAAGCGGCTGATGAAAATGTTTAGAAAACTCCTCACTTTTGACGAGGCAAAGCAAGTTATTGGGCAACATTTTAAACCTAAACCTTTAGGCGTCAAGGAAATTCCGCTTTTGGAAGCCTATAACCGCGTTCTCGGAGAAGATATAACTGCTACTTTGGATATTCCGCCTTTCAATCGATCAACCGTGGATGGTTACGCTGTGAGGGCTGAAGACACATTTGGTGCAGAGGAAAACAAGCCCGTAAGACTGAAGATTTGCGGAACAGTGAACGTTGGAGAACCACCAAAAGCATCAGTTGATCATGGCAAAGCAGCTGAAACCGTCACAGGAGCGCCAATGCCTGAAGGTGCAGATGCCGTCGTTATGTTTGAGCATACTGAGAGAAAGAATGATGAACTTTATGTTTACAGTGCTGTAGCCAGAGATGAAAATGTTATGAAGGCTGGAGCAGACATCAGAAAGGGCGAAGCCGTTCTAAAAGTTGGACAATTGTTAGGTTCACGGGAAATCGGTGTTCTAGCTGCCTTGGGCATAGCAAAGGTGAAAGTTTATGCTGCACCACGTGTGGCGGTTCTTTCAACAGGAGCAGAAGTCACCGAGCCAGGCAGAAAATTGCCTCTTGGAAAAATTTATGACATAAATGCTTACAGTTTGAGCGCTGCGGTGCTGGAAAGCGGTGGAAAACCAGTCTATTTGGGCGTTTTTCCAGACGACATGGATAAACTGCAAACAGTGTTAAAGCAGGCATTGACATCTGCGGACATAGTTATAACTTCAGGCGGGGTTTCGGTAGGTCCGAAAGATATCATACCCCAAACGTTAGATCTGCTGGGAAAACCAGGAGTGATTGTCTGCGGAATTGCGACTAAACCAGGGAAACCCACGACAATAGCGTCAATAGATGGCAAACCAGTTTTTTCGCTTCCAGGACATCCGACATCCGCATTGCTAATCTTTCACTTGCTCGTACACCCAATTATTCTGCGAATGGCTGGTAGAAAAGCGGAGAAAACTTCGAGGGTAAAGGCTTTCGCGTCTATGAGGATGTTTCCTGCTAAAGGTAGACGAACATTTATCATGGTCAAGTTGAGGCATGACGACGCAAATCGGCTGATCGCTGAACCTGTTCCCATAGGGCTTTCTGGGGCTATAACCACCCTTGCAAGAGCTGATGGTTTCGTGGAAATTGCCGAAAATCAACAGTTTATTGACACTAATGAAGAGGTTACAGTGCAACTATTTAGGAGTTGGGGAGAGAGCTAGCTTTATGTTTCTAAGTTTTTCCTTTTTGCAGCGATGTAAGCTGTGAAAATCCACGTTAAAATTAGGTACGCAATTGCGCTTATGCCAAGAAGCAGGTCGCTTCCAAAAGCGTAGTAGGACGTGACTGCCGAAAATGTTGTGGCAACAAAGAACAGCACAACGACAAGCCAGATTGCCCAAACCCTCTTTTTAATCAAGCCATAGGCGGTTATTAGGCTTAATATGCCAATTATGCCAATGTGTGGGGGGAAATCGGCCATAGGCAATACGGCAAAGAAGATTATCCCAACAATTGCGTAAAAAACGAAAGCCGTAAACATTCCGATGCTTTCGATTTTGAGTTTAGATTTAAGCGACATTTAAGAACCGCCTTTTAACTTTAATGCATTGACACCAACGTTAATAAATTTAATGTTTTCCTTCCAGCTCATCGCTGTTCTAGATTAACCAATAACTTTTGGATGCCACCAACGAAAAAGTTTAGAACTCATCAGCAGAATAAGCAGACTAAAGAAGGAAGAGCAAATGAGCCATCATGAACTTTTTGTATCGCAATCAAACGTTTTCAGCGGTTTTCAAAAGGCGTTCGAAAAGGCAGATTATGTGATTTTTGGTGTTCCCTTCGATGTCACAAGCACATATCGGACTGGAGCGAGATTCGGCGCAAATGCGATTCGGCAAGCATCGCTTAACATTGAAACTTACAGTTTCCGCGCAGACGTGGACGTAGAAGACTTACGCTTGCATGATTTGGGTGATTTACACATATCCACCGACACAGAAAAGACGTTGGAAAAAATCGAGCTTGTCGTTAAAGACATTTTAAATGCAGGAAAGACGCCAGTAACAATCGGCGGAGAACACACAATCACCTTAGGCATAGCAAAAGGCCTAGGCGATAAATCCTCAAAAACAGCTCTGGTGAATTTTGATGCACACCTCGACCTACGCAACGAGTTTATGGGACTTAAACTTTCCCACACAACCTTCATGCGAAGAATAAACGAAGAGGTAAAACCAGCGAAAATAGTCGAAGTTGGCACCAGAGCAGTGTGCAAAGAAGAACTAGCTTATGCAAAAAAGGTGGGAATAGAATTTTTCACAGCACAGCAAATCAGAAATGAAGGGATCGAACAGATTGCAAAAAGGTTGAAGGAAAAACTTACAAAATACAAAAACATTTACTTATCCATCGACATGGACATTCTTGACCCTGCGTATGCTCCGGCTGTGCAGAACCCGGAACCAGAAGGTCTCGAAACACGCACATTGCTTGATATTTTATGCGATATATGCGACACTCGTGTGATAGGTTTTGATGTTGTTGAAGTTGCGCCGAATTATGATCAGGGGGCATCAGCGATTCAAGCTGCAAAGGTGATCTTTGAGATTTTATGCTACTTGGAAAAATCAAGGAAATCTCGTTAAATGGAGCTGCTCGGTCTCCTCATCTCTTGTTTATGTTTAGAGTTTGTAAAAGTTTTTTTCTTTCATTTTCGTTTAAGTCAAGGAGGGTTCTCCATCTACTCAAATGGAATGTTTTCTCCGATGTCTCTCCTACGGGGCAAAAGTTGTAGCAGTAACCACAGTACATTATTTTTCTTTCAGTTTTCTCTCGGATTTGATATACAAATTTGAGGCATCGGCTTCTGTTAAATCCGGTGGGTGGCGGCTGTTCTTTGTTTATGGCGTTTACCGGGCAAAGCCTAACGCAAGTGTCGCATTCTTGGCAGGGATTAAAGTCTTTTAAGGGTTTGTCTGGCTGTATTAGGGCGTCTGTGAGAACTACGCGAAGATTAACCCTTGGCCCATACTCAGGTGTTATCAAAATGCTTGGTCTTCCAAAAACCCCAAGTCCCGCTTCATGTGCAGCTAACTTAATGGATAAGCGAGCAATCTTCTCCTTTTCATTTTTATACCCGTGTGGAACAATCGCCTTATAGCCCATTTCTTCAAGAAAGCGAATGAGCTGAGAAGAAACCCAGTCGCAATAAATGCTTAACACTCGTGATTCAACTTCTCCTTTCTGATAATAATCCAAAGTAGCATAGTAATCTAGACCTACATGAAAGGCAAAGACAACCACTGAATTACAATTCTCCATGATATCTCTTGGATGGCAACCTTCCTTCGCCATTCCAAATCCTCGCTTGGGATCAGCAACTCCCACCTTAAAAACACCAAACTTCCTAAGAAATCCTTCTAACTCATCCTTCATGGGCGTCAAACACCCACCATTTTTGCGTAGGGCTCACAACCTTCTGATTTCAACTACCACCTTGTAATTATCTGGGCAGCCTGCGAGAAACTTGTCCTTATTTTTTTCCCATGGAAAAGCTCCTTCAAACTGTAAGGTAACCAAGTAGGGAAAGATGGCGTTGTAGAGGAAACCGCAAACATTAGGAGTTCTAAGGATTTTATCTGCCTCCTCCGAGAACAGCGTTAAGTCGAATTCCTCTCCAACACGATGCCCTGCAACACATTCCCCTTCAACTTTTACAATCTTTCCAATTAATTTACAATGTTTCAAGCCTAAACCCTAGCTTCCCTTTAGATTTTGCTCCTTAACAGTTTTGCGATAAAGAAGCCATTACACTGGTGAATATGCGGGTAAAGCCTCTGACATTTATCCATCCCTCTCAAACCCTGTAAACCCATTTTTGGCGTTATTTCAGCCAGCGAAAATTCTGAATGCCATTTCAGAAAACGCTCAATAAGCATCTCGTTCTCTTCAACAGTTATGCTACATGTAGAGTAGACTAGGGCGCCTCCGGGCTCCACATTCTCAGCGCAACTGTTAATCATTTGCCATTGAATCTCAGCCATTTTATCAACAGAACGCCTCGTAAGCCTCCACTTAGCTGAAGGCAACTTTCCAAAAGCGCCTGTGCTCGTGCACGGCGGATCTAAGACAACGATGTCTGCTTTTATTTTAAAAGGTAACGGGTTGCATGAATCAGCGATTATTGGCACAGCATTTTTAACGCCCATGCGGGCAACCTCATCCTTCCAGACAACCATTCTACGCTTTGAATAATCCATAGAGTAGATGACGCCGCGGTTCCGCATTAGCTGTGCCAAATAAGTGGTTTTGGCTCCCGGCGCGGCACAAACGTCTAAAAGTGTCATTCCAGGTTTTGGGTTTGCTGCTTCCGCCGCGAAACAGCTTGCTTTGTCTTGAATGTAGAACAAGCCTTCTCGGAAACTTTCTGTGCGGGTTAAGGGCTGCTTTGCGCCTATAACTTTGTAAGCATAACTTAACTGTTCAACCCTCTCAACTCTAACGCCTTCCTCTACAAGTTTCTTTAAAATCACGTTTTCCCTAGCCCTAAGCGTGTTCAATCTTATGTAGGTTGGCGGCGGCTGCACATCAGCTTCTAACATGGTTATGGCTTCGCTTCTACCAAAAACCCTAAAACAATATCTCACGAACCATGTTGGATGAAAGGTTAAAAGCCCTATCCTTTCTTCGTCGCTTATGCCTTCTAGGATTGATGTTGGCTTTTGCATTAACAACACGCCTAACACATGCTCAACTTTTCGAAGAGTTTTCCATCCTAGGATGGAGCGGGCCAGTTTGGCTATACTTTCGGCTTCTTCAATGTCGATTTTAGACCAGTCTTTAGCTATTCGCGTCTGGTAAACATAAAGCCGTAAAAACGCTTGAACGCCGAGATTAAACTCGTTTATAGATTCCGGTTTTAACGCATTGTTTATGAAGGCGTCTATGAAGTTTCGCCGCCTAGCAGTTTCGCACACAAGCCTATGAGCAAGCCTTACAGCATCAGCGTCGCTTATGCCAAGTTGTTTAACCGTCCTCGCCAAGGCTAGGCGCTCACTTAGCCTTTGCATTTCCATCCAGCTTAGTGCTTCAATAGCAAGCGTCCAAGCTTCCTTAAGCAATTCCTTCCCAGCCTAAACTAAACAATTATTAAAATGTCAATGATGTTGTAGATAAGAATTAAAGGCATTTTTCTTTATTTTGTCCGCAATATTCAAAGCTTCTGTATAGAGGTAACCCTTAATTCTCTTTTCCTTTTAGTCTCTGATTAAGCCAGTTGCTTTCAGAATCCTTCTTAGGTCTGTTTGGACTTTGTCCAGCGTGTTTGGGTTGAACCATTCTACATCTAAGGCGTCTGAACCAGTTCCCAATTTTCCACCGTCCGGCTCGCAGAGAAAAACGATATGTATAAAATGTAAATTTTGCTCAACATCAATCACATCGAATGCCCCCAGAAGATTAGATACTCTCACCAACAAGCCTGTTTCTTCCTTAACCTCCCGAATGAGTGCGTCTTTTATTGTTTCGCCGAACTCCACTTTGCCACCAGGCAACAACCACCAACCCTTAAACGGCCCAGTTTTCTGCCTTACAAAAAGAATCTCATGTTTGTTGTTTAGAATTATTGCAAGCACCGAAGATACAGGCATACGCATTCAAATCACTTAGTTAAGCTTCGGGCTTCAATTTTTTGAGGAGTCGTTTACCATCTCTCTTATTTCTAAGTATCGCTTTATGTGCTATTGAAATTAGATGCCCCGGATTATATCCGGTATTTTTACAAGCTTGTTCCAATAACATAGCTAATGATATCAGGTTTCCATAGGCCTTTGTGTCAAAGAATTGTGCCCGCCATGAGGCAATTAGATGCAAATTGTTTCTTTCAGGTTTAAAGTCAACTAATGTAAGGCAAGGTGGAACTGGTTGACGCGCGAGATGGATATGGTTTAAATGTTTATCATGTGGATCAAAGGTTAAACATAACAGACGGTTTGAATCCCAGGCATATTTTCTATTCTTTATCTTCTTTAAAGCATCCTCAACAAAATTCAGTTGATTATAATTAACTATTGCTCTATGATATAATCCTTTAAATAGTTCGTTTATTCTATTCTCAATCCACCAACTTCCACTTTTTCCATCATTAAAAATAAACGTTTTAAATTTATCGTGGAGGTTTAGGTCGAGATTAAGACCAGTAAGTTTTAGATCTTTATCCACTATTTGGTCAGACTCAGTAAGAGGTTTTTCAATCTCAACCATTAACGCGAATACATAATTTTGTTTGACAACTCTTTCTAATGACTTCATGTAAGCAGAAGTAATATTTTCCTCGATTACATTCATATTAAGTCATTTATTAGTGATGTTTTTACTCTTAAGCTTCTCTATCCTTCAAGCAAAAATTACCGAAAGAGATGCTGGCATTTTCTTAAATTAAGGCTTGCATCCACTTTGTCGTCATCTTGCCTTAAATATCTTAGAACAAAGAATAAATAGCATAATGCCATTATTAACAAGCTCGGTGCTTCAAAATGGGGTATGTAGAAACACAACTCTAAACGACTTCTGAAACGCAAAGAACCCCTCAAAAACCCTGTGAATGTGAAACTTTTAGAAAAAAAGAATAAGGAAAGAGAGCTTTCAAACGCGGATCACCGAGTTCTAGGTCAACAACTGGATTTATTCTCCATAAGCGAGGAAGTGGGCGTAGGCTTAGTTCTCTGGCATCCTAAAGGGGCAATAGTTCGCAGAATAATACGGGATTTCTGGGAAGAGGAGCATTTAAAGAATGGGTATCAATTGGTCTGTACTCCACACATAGCACGCGAAGGACTATGGAAGACTTCAGGACACCTAGACTATTACGAGCAGAACATGTACCTTTTCGAAAAAGACGGAGAGCGCTACGTTTTAAAGCCGATGAACTGTCCATTCCACATCCAAATCTACAAGGATAAACCCAGAAGCTACAAAGACTTGCCAATCAGATATGCGGAATGGGGAACAGTTTACAGACACGAACGCTCAGGCACATTGCATGGGCTGTTGCGAGTTAGAGGATTCACACAAGACGACGCCCACATCTTCTGCACCGCTGAACAAGTCGAAGAAGAAATCCTCAAACTTCTAGACTTCACTCGGCATATCCTGCAAAAGTTCGGTTTCAAGAAATACAACGTATACCTCTCAACCAGAGACCCAGGCCAACCGGAAAAATACATGGGTTCAGAACAGGAATGGGACCTAGCTCAAAACGCTTTAGCCGAAGCATTAAGGAAAAAGGGGATACTATATAGGGAAATGCTCGGCGAAGCCGTATTCTATGGACCAAAAATTGACATAAACATAGTTGACGTCTCAAACAGAGAATGGCAGTGCACCACCATTCAATTCGACTTCAACCTACCTAAACGTTTCAAAGCATGCTATGTGGGACCGGATGGAAAAGAGCATGAAGTCATAATGATTCACAGAGCGCTACTCGGAGCTGTTGAGCGATTTTTCGCCATACTAATAGAGCATTGCAACGGAAACCTTCCAGTTTGGCTTGCTCCGATACAGGTGGAGGTATTACCCATAAGCGACGAGTATGGGCAATATGCGGAAGAGTTTCATAGAAAACTATTGGCGCGTGGAATAAGGGCGGAGCTTAACAGAAGCCCTTCAACCATAAGCTATAAGATCAGACAAGCGGAAACTCAGAAAATTCCATATATGGCGATATGTGGCAGGCGCGAGGCAGAATCAAAAAAGATAGCTGTAAGAAGACATGGACGGGGAAATATAGGCTTGCTAACGATTCAAGAACTCATCAAGAACATCAAAAGGGAATACAGCCAACAATGCAGCTTCGCGCATTAGTAAGAGATTTTAGCCTATTCTTCACATATAGCTAGTGAAGTGTAAATGGCACAAAGAAGACTGGACGACTTCTCCTCCGCAGAAGCTAAGCCCTTGGAAGAAAAAGAAGAGGAAACTCTACCGTTCATGGAAGCCATAGCGGAAGCAAGAAAGCAACGTGCTTTTCCGCCCCTAGCGCCCAAGAATCTGTCGCCCTCATTTTTTGTTTCAGCCACCTACGACGGACAGGCAGGTAAGGCCTTAATCAAACTTTACGAGCCAGTTTCGGGTCAACTCTACTTCTGGTATGACAACACAGGGCATAAGCCATATTGCCTAACCAATCTTTCGCAGTATGAGCTTGAAAAGATCAACCGCCTAACTCAGCATCCAGGTTTCGATCATTTTGAAATTGTGGAGAAGTTTGACCCATTATTGAATAGAAACGTGAAAGTGACAAAAATTGTTGCCAGAGACCCTTTGGCTATAGGTGGACGCCCAAAAGGGTGCATAAGAGACATAATTCCAGAAGATTTCCCAAATGTTTCAGACACTCCAATCGCTCCAGAAGAGATTAAGGTTTGGGAATCAAGAATAAAGTATTACCAATCCTACATTTATGATAGAAACCTTTTGCCTGGAATGATTTACGAAGTTAAAAACGGTAATCTTGTTCCAAAGAGTGTGCAAGAAGCCGAAGAAATAGTTAAGCAGATACGTGGCGTTTTTAGGGATGCCACAACTGAAGAACTGCAACACATTGAACAATGGGCCATGTTATTAGAGTATCCAGCTCCAAAGTTTCACCAAGTAGCCATAGACATAGAAGTTTGCGCACCTATCCCAACGAGAGTTCCAAACCCGCAAGAAGCGGCTTATCAGGTTATTTGCGTTTCACTTCACAGCTCAGACGGACAGAAGAAAGTCTTACTTTTGAAACGAGAAGGGATTCGTGAAGGAACAGAGCATTTGCCCGCCGACGTAAAACTCGAATATTTTGATTCAGAAGAGAAGCTCATAAGAGCTGTTTTTGACGTCTTGTGGAGTTATCCTTTCGTTATCACTTTTAATGGCGACGATTTCGACTTGCGTTATCTGGCCCATAGAGCACAAAACATCGGCTTTAGAAGGAATGAAGTTCCAATCGAAATCGGCAAACGTGTCTGCTTGCTAAAGTACGGCGTACACATCGATTTGTACAAGTTTTTCTTCAACCGTTCAATCCAGATTTACGCCTTCAACAACCGTTATCGAGATGTAACACTTGATGATGTGGGCAAAGCCCTAATCGGAATGGGAAAAATGCGGTTAGAAAAGGGGCTTGGCGAATTAACCTACACAGAACTTGCCAAATACTGCTTTAGAGATGCGGAAATCGCTTTTAAACTCGCAAGTTTCGAAGATGAATTAGTCATGAAGCTTATTCTGGTTCTGGCTAGAATCAGCAGCATGCCGATGGATGACGTAAGCCGCCAAGGCGTGTCTCGTTGGATAAGAAATTTTATGCACCGCGAACACCGCAGAAGAAACATGCTAATACCAAACGCTGAAGACATACTCGCCAAAAAAGGCAAAACAGCAACAAAAGCCATAATCAAAGGCAAAAAATACAAAGGCGCGATAGTCGTTGAGCCAGTGCCAGGCGTCCACTTCAACGTTGCAGTTATGGACTTCCCAAGTCTATACCCATCAATAATAAAAGTGTGGAACCTCGGCTACCAATCCATATCGTGCCCGCATCCGGAGTGTCGCACCAATCTCATTCCAGACACACCCCATTGGGTCTGCACCAAAAAGCGGGCATTAGAAAGCCTCTTAATTGGTTCACTTAGAGACTTGCGGGTGCAATGGTACAAGCTGAAATCAAAAGACAAGGCGTTATCCACGGAATTAAGAAGCTGGTACAACATCACTCAAGGAGCCCTTAAAGTAATTTTGAACGCTAGCTACGGGGTTTTCGGAGCAGAAGCCTTCGACCTCTATTGCCCACCAGTGGCTGAAGCAACGGCAGCCATTGGAAGACATTCAATAACGCAAATACTAAACAAAGCAGAGCAACTGAGTATCCAAGTGCTTTACGGAGACACAGACAGCATCTTCCTGAAAAACCCATCAAAGGAGCAAGTCGAAGAATTGGCCCGCTGGACTGAAAACAAGTTAAAAATGAGTTTAGACATTGACAAGGTTTACAGATACGCAGTTTTCAGCTCCCGCAAAAAGAATTATCTCGGAGTTTTAGAGGACGGAGCGGTCGACGTCAAAGGGTTAACAGGCAAGAAAAGGCACATTCCACTTTTCATAAAAAAGGCCTTTGACAAGATGAAAGAACGCTTGGCAATGGTGAAAACTCCAGAGGACTTTGAAAACGCGAAAAAAGACATTAGCGAAATCGTCCGCGATTGTTATGTAAGGTTGAAGAGGCGGGAATGGGAAAGCCTAAGCGAACTCGCATTCAACGTGGTTTTAGGCGAAGAACCAGAACGCTACACAAAGACGACGCCCCAACATGTGAAAGCCGCAAGAATCCTGAAAAAGAATGGAATGGAGCTGAAAGCTGGCGACCTAATAAGCTTCGTCAAAGTTGTCAAAGAGCCACACGTGAAACCCGTTGAACTTGCAACAAAAAATGAAATCGACATTGACAAGTACATAGCCTATCTGCATTCAACATTCGACCAGGTTTTAGATGCGTTAGGCTTAGACTTCGACGAAATAATAGGATTAACGAAACTAGAACGCTTTATGTAGCTATTTCTTGCTTTTTGCTGTGACTTTGAGTCCCCTAGATTTTAATGGTCCAATAACACTGGGTTTGCTTAAAATCATCAGTAAAATATAACCAATTATCGCTATTGCCACTAGACTGCTTATAGTAATGCTTACTATGCTGAGTGCCCAAACAGGCCAGCTTAACGGCAGTTTTAGCCCGAAAACATCTGAAGGCGGTCCAAATATCGCCCAAATGTAACTGCCAACTATTAAACCGATAATAGTGGAGCCTACTATGCATCCTATTAATCTTCTATTTCTAGGCAGATAAATGATAGTAGCCGCAATAAGATTGGCTAAAGGTCCAAAAGCGACATCATAAATACCGTTCGATAGCGACGCGGAAGTGTAAGTGTTACTCACGAAGCATCCTAGAGTCAGTCCGAAAACCGCTGGCCATCCAAAGAGAGCGGACAAGGGAATTAAGCAATCGGCGATACGCAACTGGACGGTAGCCGCAGCACTTAGACCTTGGACGATAACCATTACGGCATACAGACTTGCAAAAATCGCTGTCAAAGCCACATCTTTACTGTCAAATCTCACTTTTTCACCTCCTAAACCCGGGGTTTTTATGGCGGAACGGGTGGAGGCCCACTCACCCGCCAACAATTGCTATGCACATAATTCTAGGCTATTAAATGTTGCTGAAAAGTCACTTGCTGGAAACGCTAGCCTCCCCTATTTCTTCTACCGTTTCGGCCAGCCTTATTTTTGCTTTTTGTGTGCAACGCAATAATACATACGCACTATGCAGGAAGCAGTAGAGTCATAACGATGTCCATCAAACCAGTAAAGCAGCAGAAGTTGAAGCCGTCACTAAGAGTGAGATTACCACAACTATTTGTCGCTCAGTCAGGGGACGACGATAAGTAATAAGAGTGATGAGGCTTTTCCTATGATCCGAAAACAGCTTTTTCCCATCAAAAGAAACGTGCGCCTTGGTTCTAAAAAAGAAATAATTCAGCAAAATTAAAGAAGAGTTAAAAATGTATGGCAAAAGCGAAATTAGCAGAACAGACTTCAAATCTGAAATAATCGCAAACGCAGCTAATGTTATTCCAATAGCGAAGGATCCCGTATTACCAACAAAAATTTTGCCTTGGAAATTAAGAAGGGCAAGTAGAAGCCAAATGATTAATGGAACGTATAATAGTGTCGCGTCTGTTCCTGAGATAGCCATCAGCCCAATTATAACTATTGCTGGACAGATTGTTTCTAAACCATTTAATCCTCCAAGCTGATTCACGGTATTGGTGGTTATGGTTACGATTATTGGGATAATTAGGAAATAGTAGTAAACGCCAAAGTGTATGTTTCCGAAAATGGGAATTGCAACAGATGTGCGCAGTTCGAGTCTTGTGGCTAATGAAATAAGTGGTATAGCAGCTATTAGCGGAAAGAAAGCCTTATAACGCCACCGCAAATCCATCCAATCATCAAGCAACCCCAAAAAACCGCCGAACAAAATACAGACAGCCAAAGTTAAAGCTGGAGAAACATTGTTAGATGCTTCAGATCCTTCGAAGTAGTGCAGCAAGAAAAGGTATGTTGCACTAGCTATAACGTAGATTACACCTAAGCCATTTGGAATCAAAGGCTTATTTGGCTTATGATGGTCAGGAACTTTCGGAAACAAGCTATCGCTCCTTTATTGAGGACTCGTATAATCACTGTAATATTTTTGCCAGTCGATTTCGTAAAGGCACACAAGCGGGACAAGGCCACCATACTTATTACTCGCATCAGTTGTAGATAAATCCAACCCCGCGAAATAGGCTTCTTTGAAATACTGTGGTTCGACACCAGCCTCATCAGGAGATACACTTTCTCCCTGTTCACCTCTTACATTACACCATCTCTGTTTTCCCCAACTCATCAACTCATAGATAGTGGAGTTCTTTCCTACATTGTTCCATTCCCATCTGCTTGTGTTACTGTTATAACTTCCAAATGTGTCTTCATTTGTCCATGCAGACTGTCCGTCAATGAAGCCACCGTCTACGAATCGATCATGCGCTTTTCCTGAAATTCGGGCCATCCACATCCATTTTCCCTCATCGCCGTAACCAACCGAGTAGACATAGTTCTGTCCCTCCTGAGTCTGTCCCAAACCAAGCGTTGTGAAGACAAGTATGTATTGTGCATCATATAACTTCAACATTTTTAATGCTTGTGTCTCGTTGGCCATGAATATGAAGCCTACATTCTCTATTTGTGTGTCGTTTATCGTGGCATTATCAGCAAGCGATGTGACATTCCCGAGCACTGTTAACCAGTATCCATAATCCCACCAGCTACATACAACAATGCTTGAATTCCGAAAGTCATTTAAGTATTTCAACATGTCCAGCCATTCTCGTACAGGCTCGTTAGGCGCTATGGGAAGGCTACCTGCGGTAATTGTGACTGGAGCATAAGCTTGGCTATACACTTTAGGCATACCACCAGATTGCGGTGCAAAAGCAAAGTTCGTCATCAGAATGAGGAATATTAGGAAAACAGCAGTCCCGCTGAATTCTTTTCCAACATGCTCCAAACCATACTTCGCTTTCGTAACGATTTTCGGCGGTTCTCTTAACAGGGTGTTAAAGGGTTTTAATACTCCGAGTACTCCAACAGATGCCATGAGACCAAAGGCTGGAGCCATAAGAACAAGCAAACGCACCATGGAGGAAGCGAAGTAAAGGGATGTCAAACCAAAAATCAAGAGAAAAAGGTTCTTATTGTTAAGATTTCTCAAAGTGAAGAATACACCAGCCATGAAGAATACTATTCCTATGCCGAACTCATAATAAATAGAGCCCCAAGCTGAAATTCTATGCTCAGCCACAGATTCGATAAGCGGAGAAGCAACACGTTCAAATGGGTTAATAACCGAAATGAACTTTCCAGCTATATCCTGTTTAAATTGCCAGAGCACACTAAAACCACCAATAAGCATAGCCATAAAAGCTATAGTGAAAATAGCCTTCCCCTTCGTTGATGTCAAAGCTCGAAAAACTTCACAAAGACAAAGTAGCCCAAATGCTACTACAACTGGCAAGATAGATGTTTCAACTAGGTAGGTTGCCGTAAGTTTTGGACCACTTATCGCAATAAATAACCCTAATCCGAATGTTAAGCTATATGATAGAAACAGGCGTTGCGTATATCTCTTAAGCAAAATCAGTACTAACACAAAGAGCACCGTCATGCCAATGGGGTAATAGGCTGCACCCCACCCAGAACAAAAATATCCTAAGGCTACTCCGGAGCCAAGCGCATATTTAATAGCTGAAATTGTTTGTCGGTCCTCTTCGATTGCCCTTAAGAACATGAGTACAAAGAGTAGAAGAGCTAGTATTCCTATTATTTCATCGTCAAAAAATCCAAGTGATGTCCGTTGAATATAGGATGGGCTCAAAGCTAGAAAGAGGGCGGCAAATAGTCCAATGGGCTTTCCACCTATGTCTTTGCCCAAAAAATAAATCACTAAACAAGCTAGCATGCCCATTATTGGCGGGAGAATCGCGCAAAAATCCATCAGTTCGATGTTCACACCTAGAGCTGAAATTATTCTATAGAGGAATGCTGCTGTAAAAGGTAATCCTGGAAATCCCGCTGTTGCAACATTTATACCATAGGGATACCATCTTTGTGTGTCAACCCATTGCTTTGGCCAAGCCCATGAAATGAACCCATTTTTTACTATATACTCTGTGAAACGATACTGGAAGTAAGGGTCAAATTCTGACAATAGTAACCTGGATTTCCCGGTTGTTGGGTCTATTTCCCAGCGCATTGGAAATATGCGTATGGTAAAAGCGATGAAAAGTATGAGTAGCAAGACTGAAAAAGTCATTATAGAACTATGGCTTATTTTAATTCGCAGTTTTCCCAAGCTCTTGAATGCGTTGCTGAGGTTTTCTTTTGATAAGGCTTTTTGAAACCTCATCGGTGCTCATCTCTCTTACACAAATTATTAAGGTGTTTTATTATCCTTGTGGTTAATGATGGCTCATATGATATAAGTCATTTTTATAAGTCTTTCCAAAAGGGTGTTCACTTTGGCTTAACCGCGTGTATTAGAACTCGAGCTAAATTAGAAGTCTTCTTGGCCAACAGTTTTTAATTTTGGTAACAATGGAATGAACAGATTTTCGGATGCCTGATGGAACGGTAGCCATTTGCACCCGCTTCTCTTCTGGTTTTGTCTAGGTTCTGTATCACCTTGCAGTAAGAGTGCTTATAGGATTTTCTGCTGATTTCATATTTACAATGGAGGTTTGCGTTTGTATCCGTATTTTTCAGGGTCGTAGAGTGGAAATGATACGATTTTTGCTTTAGCTTGTTTGCCACGTATTTTCACGTTTACAATGTTTTCTTCTTGAGCATGAGATGTTTGAACGTAGCCCATTCCGATGCCACAGTTGAGGAGAGGTGAAAATGTTCCGCTGGTTAAATGCCCAATCTTTTCACCGCCATTATTATATATCTCAAAGCTTGGTCGCGGTATACCCTGCTCCATCATTCGTATCCCTACCCGTTTGCGTTTTATTCCTTCATTTTTTTGTTTTAGCAATGCATCTTTTCCTATGAAGTTGTCTTTCTGGAGTTTCACTACGAAGCTTAATGCTGCTTGTAGAGGAGTTGTGTTTTCGTCGATGTCGTTTCCGTAAAGGCACATTCCAGCCTCAAGCCTTAAAGTGTCTCTTGTTCCGAGGCCGCACGGTTCTATTCCGAAGGGTTCACCAGCCTTAAGGATAGCATCCCATAACTTTACCGCGTTGTCTGGCTTTGTCAGTGAGGCGTTCCACACGAAGACCTCGAATCCGTCCTCACCAGTGTAACCCGTCCGTGAAAGAAAAACTTCTACATCTGCTAGGCGTGCGTGTCCACATTTGAATCGCCCAATTTTGCTTAAATCTTCTGTAGATATTTTTTGCAGGGTTTTTTCGGCTTTTGGACCCTGAACTGCGAACATTGCTACGTTGTCTGAAATTTCTTCAATTTTTACATCGAAGCCTTTAGCATTTTTAACGAGCCAATTGTAGTCCTTTTCTCTGTTGGTTGCGTTGGAAACCATCATGAACTTTTCCTTTTCCAGTCGGCACATCACAAAATCATCCATTATGCCGCCGTTTTCGTTGCACATGACTGAGTATTGGGCGCTGTTGGGTGAGAGCATGGAAACGTCGTTTGTTATGACATAGTTTAGGAAACGCTCAGAGTCAGCGCCTATAATTATTACTCGTCCCATATGGGAGACATCGAAAATGCCGACGCTGTTCCGCACTGCTAAATGTTCAGGGATTATACCCTTATACCATAGGGGCATTTCAAAGCCGGCGAAAACTGTTAATTTTGCTATTTTTTGATGTACGTTATAAAGTTGGGTTTTACAGATTTTCTCCGTCAAACTTCCTTCCTCAGCGGACAGTTTATTTTAGAGGTAAAACCTCTACATCGATGGGTATGAGTGAAAGTTTCTTGCCGCACTTTGGGCACTTCCCATAGTATTGATGGAGAATTTCATCCGGAGGTTTGAGTTCAGCACCCTCATATAAAACGTGGCCACATTGTTGACAAACACAACGTTGAGGCACAGCACTACACTCCGCCTAACAATAATGGAAGTAATCATCCACGGCATATTTATTGGTTGCTAATAAAAAACGTGCCATTTCAACAATTTCGCATATTACAGATTAGGCTGGAGATTTCTACCAGACTGTTTTCCTTTTTAAATCTTCAATTTCCCAGTTTATCACTTTCTTGAGCAATTCTACATCGCATCTTTAGGCTGCTTGACAAAGTCGAAGATGGCTCACTATGAAAATTTTGCATTTAAAAAATGGTTGAGCTTAGCGCGCCAGAAAGCATTGCTGACTCCATTGAAGGTCGGACGCCCAAAACCATAGACGCTAAACACTACATGATATTGCTTAGGCAAGCCAAACAATACTATCCGAAATACGCCGAGTACATCACAAAACAAACCCAAATACCTAATTTTCACAGACCATCATCCGGACCATATCTTTGGTATAAAGACGCTCAAGGAGGCAGGGATAAAGACAATAGGTCACCTGAACCTTGACATTTGGCTACGTAAGAACAAGCTACAGGGTGCTAAAGAATTCATTGATAGCCTATTCAAGAGATGGTTCGGAGAATGGCTTTCGGAGGACCTGGTAAGAGAACAAATAGAAGCCCTTTTTGGTGATGTTGAACTTTCACAATTAGACCAGACTGTCAACAAGGACACGGTGATCAAAGTTGATGATGAAGAAATTCACATCCTCAACACTCCCGGGCATTGGAAGGCTTGCCTCTGTGTTTATTTGCCATCCTCAAAGGTGTTGTTTGCAGGTGACACCATCTTCGGTCCTAATATTGATTCGCTGGAAAAACTCAGCAAACTCGATATACGTTGCATTATTCCAGGGCATGGGAGACTATGCGATACTAAAGAGATTTCCAGACATATCACTTACTTCGAAGAATTGATTACCAAAGCTTGACTGACAGAATAGTCACATCAAAGCATTAGCGTGTGCCTTATACGGATGTTCCATTTTTCCAGAAAAGGTAAACTTCAGTCTGCATTAAGAAGCCGCAAAGTTGATTGGATGTATGAGAGCCATTAGAACCATCAGTGCTTCTCTATTCATTTGATCGCCTCCTTTCTCCTTTAAGAGAAGCGTGCTCATTATGCACCCAATAAACTGATGAGCAAGAAGAATTCAAGCAAGCTTGCGTGAAATCCTATACCCACTAAGAGGTTTCGTGTTTTGATGTATATCATTCCCATTACTATGCCAAATACAAAGGCAAAAACTGGGTAGAACATGCCTCCGATGACGAGCCAACCTGTAGTTCCTGAGACAGTTTGCGGTAGATGATACAAGCCGAAAATCACCGCTTGAATTACCAAAGCTTGCTTGACGGTGAATAGACGCTCAAGTCTGGTTTCGAGAAAACCTCGGAAACAAAGTTCTTCTACGAAACCTGGATGAAAGAAAATCGATGCAACGAAAACCAAGTACCAAGCTGGCAAAAGTGTTTTCCAACGAATCTCGGAAACAACCACGAATGCCAGAAGCCAAATCACAATCAATCCTAATATCAGGGGTGAGGTTCTTTTAAAATTCGTTTTTTGGAAGCCTAAATTCCTTATACTTCCTTTTCTTACAGCCAACTCAACAATCAATGGCATCGATCCCCACAATATCAGTGAAGGATAATAAAGCTGAACGGTACCAAAGTTGGCAGTCAAGATGAGGGTAACAAAAAATATCAGAAAAACTACGAAAATGTCATAGACTGTTTCACGGAGCTTTGCCATATTTCCACTCAGTACATGTGTCTATAGATTTAAATAAAGATAAGATTTTTGACAATGTTGAGTGGTGCCGGGGGCGGGATTCGAGCCCGCGACCTCTGGACATTGGGCGTTTGGCACCCTTTCGTGTTCTCCAGATTATGAGTCTGGCGCCCAAACCAAGCTAGGCTACCCCGGCTTAATGCCTTAATTACATCTAAATTTTAAAGTGGCTCTTGCATATAAGAGTTAAAACTGCCGATCCTCAGCTGATTAGTGGTGTCTCTTTTCCTCAGAGAAATATAACTATTTTTATGTGAATCCCTGAAAGTTTATTCCTTTTTCACTAATTTTTCTACACCGGAACGCTTTCCAATATATGCTGTATCTGTCATTTCAACAAATAGACCTGTCTCAGCGACGCTTGGAAGCCCCTTTAATTCACGTTCCACCTCTGCGGGTTTGCGTATAAGTCCAAAATCCACATCGATAATGACATTGCCATTGTCCGTTATAACTGGTCCGGCCTTCTTTATTCCTTCTCTTAGGGCAGGTTTTCCGCCGATCTCTCTTATTTTACGTACAACAAGTGGTGCTGCAAAGGGTAGAACTTCTATTGGCACTGGATGATTGTTTTCTCCCAGAACCTTAACTCTCTTGCTTGCATCTGCTACTATGACAAGTTTTTTGGAGGCAACGGCAACTACTTTTTCGCGGGCGAGGGCTCCACCCATACCCTTGATCAGGTTTAGTTCCCCGTCTATTTGATCTGCCCCATCTATTGTTAAATCTAGTGTGGGGTGCTCTTCCAGAGATGTTATTTGGATTCCATGCTTAACAGCGAGCATGAAAGCTTGATAAGATGTTGGAACACCTAGAACACGCAATCCTTCGCGCTTTATTCTGTTTCCTATTTCTTCGATGGCGTAGGCGGCTGTGCTTCCGCTTCCCAAACCAACAATAAAACCATCCTTAACGTGCTTAACCGCTTCTAGGGCAGCATTCTTCTTTGCCTTTTCAACCCAACTCTGCTTAGGTTTCAATTTCCATCTGCCCCAGTCTTTCTAAAACCTTTTCTACTTCAGCCCTAATCTCCTCTATCCTTTTTTCCGCCTCTGTTCTCGGACTTGGTTTTGCTGGCGGTTTTCTTTTTCTTTTTGCTTTTTCTTCAGCGGCGGGTTTTTCTTCGGTTTTCTCGGTTGGCAGTGCTTTCGCGGCTGGTATGGTTATTTCTTTTATTGGTTTTGCCTCCACTTTTAAGCGTAGTTCTTCGATTTTTGTGCTTAGTTCGTCAAAGCGTTCGCTGAAAAGTTTTATTAGGTCTTCTTGCATAGCCTCAAGTTCATGCAAAGCGACTAGGGATTCATCTTTTGATATAGCGTCTTTCACAGTCATCATTCGAGACTTGTACGTTTGGCCGAGTCTTTCTCTTTCCTCCTCTGTTATTTTTCCTTCCGCATGGGCTTCATAAAGTCGCCGAATGGCATCGCTTAAAATTTCCCTCTCCAGATCCAATATCCGAAGTTCTTCCTTAGCACGCGCGGCTTCTTCTGATGGAACACTTTTAACAATTTTAAGGGGTAAACCCCTAAGCTCTGTTTCCACTCTTTCTGCTTCTGAAACTTTTTCTTCTTTTTTCCCACGCTTTCTCATAGCGTAAACAACTATTAAACAAGCGATGATAACTCCTACTACGATAAATGTGTAGATTTGGGGTTCATCTAAGGGCAAGAATGGCTTCCTCTCTATCTCATTTCATTGTTTTATGAATATATAAATTATCTAGAATCATTGATTATATAAGGCTCTATCAGATTTCGGTTGAAATATAGAGAAGCTTGAAGGTATGCGCTGATGGAGAGTGAGATCCTTTTCCCCCATTTCTTACATTTGGATATTTGTAACGGTTCCTACATTGGAAAGCAAGCCCTAAAATGAAGTCTGAGTGTCATAGAAAATTGTTTCACAAAGCATAAATACAATTGTATAAATCTATTTAAGTGTGCATGTGGAGTCTTTTCGACGATGAAGCACGACATGTATGAGAGAGGAGAAAGAAATATGAAGAAAATATCGAGTATACTAGTTATTTCACTGCTACTACTTTCGATGATACTTGTTGCACCTCCGACATACGCAGAGGAGGCAAAGATTTGGACAGATAAGGAAGACTATTCCCCAACTGAAGCTGTGACTATATTCGGCTGGGGGTTCCAACCCTTAGCAGATGTTACTGTTATTATGGGAAAGCCAGATGAGACCATTGATACGGTTTATGCTGTGACTAATGATGTTGGCGGCTTCGTCTGCACGTATCAGTTAGACGGGATGGAAGGAATATACACAGTAACAGCGACAGACGGAACCAACACAGCGTCAACAACCTTCAGTGAGGCGAAACCCACTTTCTCAATAACCATAGATACAGTAAATGGATATTCACCACCATTCCCCACTTTCACAAACCCCATTCACCTAGCAGGCCGCGCAAATTCAACGAACTTTCCAGGTCACCTTTACCAGTATCAGGTTCAGGTCGACTGGGGCGACGGTACAGTTGATCCAGATTCAAACGTTAACTTTACCCAATATGGAGATGATTTCAACGGAACTTGGAGTTCTTCTCCTGACCATAACTATGCAACAGGTGGAAACTACACAATCACCGTGAAACTCTATCATCAGCAACCCCCAGGCGCCGAATCTGGCGATGCACAAGCACAAATAACCATAACTGTTGCCCCTCCGACAGCAAACATAATAGTCACGACTTCCCCATCAGGTCTAAGCATAGTTGTGGATAGCGTTACCTACACCGCGCCCCAGAACTTTAGCTGGGTCATAGGTTCGACGCACTCCATAGGCACGACCTCTCCGCAACCTGGTCTCACGGGTGTACAATATGTTTGGACAAGCTGGAGCGATGGTGGCACCATCATCCACAACATCATCGTTCCCAGCACTCCGACCACATATACCGCATACTTCAAGACCCAGTGCTGGGTGTCTTTCACACAATCAGGGTCGGCCGTACCGCCCACTGTGGATTATATTGGTGACACTGATCCAACAGGGACTGTTCCGTTCGGCGTTTGGGTCAAGAATGGTTCTTGGATTTCATATGCCTATCAAGCGATAGTACCCGGAGCTTCTGGCGTAAGGTACGTTCTCACAGGTGTCACCCCTGTTTCACCGCAGATGGTGAATGGTCCTATGACAATACTCGGCACCTATAAGGCTCAATACGAGATTACTGTTACCGCTAGCCCCGCTGGGGCTGTGGGAGGAACATTCGACGTCACATACACCCAGTGTGGAACCACTTATACAAACGTACAGAAGACAACAACATGGACCGAATGGGTCGACGCTAATACTGACGTGACTGTGAGTAGCCCTGAAGACCCCATTTATGACGGCCCAGATACGAGGTATACGTTTGACCACTACGATCCATCTGCCAGTGTCACCATGACTGGACCTACAACCATCACATTGGTCTACACGACCCAATACTACTTAACTGTGGTTTCGCAATATGATACGCCAAGCGGTGAAGGCTGGTACGACGAATGCACATATGCAAACGCAGACTTAGCGACTGGAATAGTTGATATTGTCCCTGGTTGGGTGAGAGCTGTCTTTACTGGTTGGAGCGGCGACGCATCTGGAACAGGACTAATCAGCAACCCAATCCATATGGACAGTCCTAAGACTGCCATCGCCAACTGGACGATTCAATACTATTTGGATGTGGTTACCGACCCATCTCACCTTCCACCCATACCTGGTGCAGAGTGGTATGACAATTGCACTTGGGTTAGGTTGACAGCGCCTCAATACGTTCCAAGCGAGGCAGGTGAAGACGGCGTTCGCTACGTGTTTAGCTACTGGGACGTTGATGGGGCATCACAAGGTATTGGAGTTAACCCGATTGATATACACATGAATGAACCTCACATCGCGACAGCTCACTATACAACACAGTACTATTTGACTGTTCAGACTGATCCGTTGGGTCTTGTAACGATTCCAGGCGAGGGATGGTACGATAAATGCACGTACGTTGACCTAGAAGCCCCTGGGTATGTCTATGTTTCAGGGGATACTCGTTACAGGTTTGACCATTGGGATGTTGATACAGTAACTGCACCAGGTAATCCAATAG
>CAZHWZ010000002.1:0-77338 GCA_964535965.1 uncultured Candidatus Bathyarchaeia archaeon
GGCGTCAAATTTGTCACAGAACCCAAAGACATGCATTGGGGGGCCCGAGCAGCCACATTTGTTGACCCAGATGGAAACATGTTCACCATCGAACATTTCAAAAAAGAAAAATCTCGAACCTAGAAATTAAAAGAATAAGAAACACTCTTGAAACGAAACCTTGATACCCTAAAAACTCATGCGTCACGCAGGTTTCGAAATTGAATCGGGAAGCGCTACTAAAGGAGGAAATGGTAGAATGGTTACTCGCTGGCGAGCCTTGGATAATCTATCGTACGTTAACTGACCTTCTGGATAAAGAGGAGAAAGACGGTCTAGTCATAGCAACAAGAATGGCGATTCCAAAGCACCCACTTATAAAAAAGATTTTCGAAGGTTTAAATGAAGATGGTTACTGGGGAAAACCGAAAGACATTCACACATGGTGGCCAAAGAAAGATACTACTTTCTGGTTGCTTCCGGTGCTAGCGGATTTCGGTTTTACCGCAGAGGATAAAAGGATTGCAAGAGCCTGCGAATACGTGCTTAGCACCCAACTCCAATCTGGTGGATTCGGGTGGGATCCGCCAACAAAACCAAGTGACTGCCACAGCGCCATCATAATTGAATCCCTGGCAAAACTCGGTCTTCTAGGAGACTCAAGACTTCAAAGAGCCTATGAATGGCTTATCAAAAGGCAGCGTCTTGATGGTGGATTCTGGTGTAAGAACACTGGGCAGATTGGCGGACCAAGAGAGAAGGAGCCGAGTTGCGCCTTAGCTACAGTGTTTGTGCTCGGGGCATTGGCTCAAAACCCCAAACTTCGAAACAGCGAGATTGCCATGAGGGGAGTTGATTTTCTCTTTGAATGCTGGGAAAACAGGGGGAAGATAAAATATGCTGGCCATGACAGTCAGGTTGGAACTGATTGGGAGAAATTGAAGTACCCATTCACCGACTACAAAATCTTGAAGTTTCTGGACGCTCTGTCTCAGTTTGAATACGCCAAGCAAAGGCTTCAAGAATCAGAAATGGTCAAACTGCTTCTCTCAAAACAAGACAGCAAGGGAAGGTTTACACCCGAATCAATCATTAAAGTGTGGGCTAGTTTTGACTTTGGACAAAAAGAGAAACCTTCAAGGTGGATCACCCTTCTAGCTTTGCGAATATTGAAGAGAATTTACAAATAGAAAACCGAATTAATCATCACACAAGACAATCTATTTTTAAAAATTCAGCATAGTTGAATAAAATAAGGGTGAAGGATGGTGAAAATTAGGGTATTTTACTATGGCTATATGATGGTCGTAGTATTGTTTAATTATCTGTCAACTGTATGGCAATGTTTCCGAGAACCAGGAATAGCTTTGTAACTTTCACGCCGGGCTTGATTACGTAGTATTCGTGTAGGAGCCCTACAGATTGTAGCCAATGGATTAATCGTGTTGGCCGAGAGAATAGATGCATTGTCTGTAGAACAGCGGAAAGCTTTATTATACGTATAGGTCTGCTAAAAACATGTGATGTTTGCAAAGTTTGTGTATAACTGATTTTTCTCTTTGGGCGTCTGAAAATATGTATCGCGTTCAAACTTTGAAGAAATTTAAACAGTCTTTTCAAAGTAAAACTGTGGACAACCTGAAGAGATTGTGTGAGTTTTATTGACCTTGTTGGTCTCCGAAAAGTATGGGTTACTTGTAAGGTTGTGGTCCACTGTTTAAGAATCACCCCGAAAGACACAGTATACTGATGAAGTACCTGCAGAATTTGTGAAAACTTCATCAAACGATGTCTACGAAAAAGATGTGCTAATTGCAGTACTTGAGTTAGCTTAATAAAACGACTTGGACGCTTGAATGTATGGGAAACGTTCAGTGAACCAGCCCAACTTTTAATTATTACGCTCGGTTTACAGTATCCAATTAGGTAAAAGTCAACCGCTGTATTGTCTATCCATCCTTCGCAAATGTTGCCTGAATCCAGTCCAACGAGAGCATGTATAATCTTCGCGCCTATTTTAGCAGATGATGTCCGGTCATCCGTGCTGCCATTCTTTCTAAATTCGCCTTTATAAGCACCAGAAGTACCACTCGATATTTCCCACATCGCACCATCTGCTGTTGGGTCTGTGTCAGATGTCAAATCAATGTCTGTCCATGTGCCTGTAGCCGTTAAACTTTTGTCAATTGCATTAGTGAAGAAAGTCACAGGAGGCTTAGTATAACCAACCAACTTGCAGTCTATAGAAGTGTTTCCAATGTATTGCTCAAAAATCTTGTTTGCATCAATCCCTATTACTCTGTCCTCCCTTGCGAGACCGTGTATACCGCCTGTACGGTTGTCTGTGCTTCCGTTTTTTCGAACATTGCAACCTGTGTAGTAGTTGTTTAATGTGTTAATGAATTTTAATATGACACCTGTTGCATCAGCACTTACATCTGTACTAACGTTAGTATCAACCCAAGAACCTGTCGTGCCGGTTGATTTGTCTATGACATTAGAAAAAAGAACAACATTATCGTCGCAGTAACCTACAAGCCATACTTTTATATCTGAACTTTGTATCTTTGCCTCAAATATTCTGTTTGAATCCACACCTATAACCACATACGTATGTGCGGAAGGCCTAAGGTAAGCGTTAGCATAATGGTCATCTGTGCTACCGTTTTTACGGAAATCTGCGCCTCTTACATCTGATGATAAAGTGTTGTGAACATCTAAGATTACACCTGTGCTCCCACTCGGAATATCCGCTGAACAATCAACATCAACCCAGCTGCCCGTAGTTGCAGGCGTTTTGTCAATTGCATTTAGAAAAAATTGAAGACGCTACCCAACAGCTTTCCCCCTTCTGATTTTTCTTCGCATGTTCTTAATCGCTTGAAAAGTTCTGTCGGGCAAGAGACTCATTTGTTTTCTGATAGGTAAAGAAAGGCTTTCTTTAAGGATTTTTAGTTCACTATCATTCCAAGAACGATGACGGGATTTCTTATAATAAGCCTTGATCTTTTCCAGCTTTTCTTGAACCTCATTTTTTCTGAAAGTAAGGTGTGGCAACAATTTCTCTATGATGTACAGGGTATCTTTAAAGCCGTTAATCATCAATCGATGAATCACAGTGTTTGGTTTAAAACTTCTTTTGCTTGTTCGGAACTTGCTGACACATGAATGAACTTTTCCCATTTTAAGACGGTGATTTATTGCGTCAAGTATATGCCTCTCTTTTTGATTTAATGAAAAACTGACAGTCATCCATCCTTTTTCTTCATTAACTGGGTAAAACACCAGAGAACCTTCTCCCTCCCAAAAACCAGCGAGCCAGCTGAAAAATTGTTCATCAGACCATTCCTTGAAAAAGTCTGAGTTCATTTTAATTACCTCCCAATGTATTATTCTTTGCCTCAACATTAATCGCAATGAAGAAGTTGAAGCCACTGCCCAAGTCTAAGTAGCCTTCTTTAAACGTTCAATTAGAGCATCAACATCAGGCATCAAGCTACGCTGGGTTCTGGAAAGTGCATTCAATTTCAGCTGTCCATTCCTCGCCAGACGGCTTCGTGCCTTTGCTGGAAACAATTCTGAGCATATTCTTGTTACGAGTGGACCCATTGTCTATCGTAACTTCTTCCCACGCAAACTCGGCTTCACCGCTAACAAATTTGCTTCTGAAAGTGGCTTTCTTGTTGCTACCGTAGGTTGGATAACTCGATTCCATGGCTTTGAAAGCCGTGCTTGTTCCCTGCAGACCTGTTTGCGTCTCGTCTTCCGCTGCAGTTCCGTTACCAACCCCGATTCGAGCATTCGCATTGTTATAGGCGACAGCACTGACATCTCCACAGATTAAGCTCCACATTTCGTTCATACCCTCAACGAGATAGCATTGATGCTCACTTTCCTCAATCGCATAAGGCTTTTTTTCGTCGACTCGTCGCTTAATCACACGATACTTCACCACAGCTTTGACATTCGCCTTCAAACTCACCATTCATTCCTCCTTTTCAATCGGTTTCTCGCATAGTCGGGCAAGCCGACTATGTTCGAGCCACCTCCTTCAAAGTGCCATCAGCGTTCCACGTGAACGTGAGAGTGAAAAGTAGCTCCTCGCCTTGGTAAACTTTCAAAGTCGATATAGAACCATCGGGATTCCATGTAAAAGCAAGTTTCGTGACTCTCTTGCCTGGAGGCACAGCCATAATGTCCATTAGCGCACTGTGAATCGCCTTGTAGGCTTCCGCATACTGCCCATACGGAACCTCGCCCATTCTTTCACCCTCAACGCAAGTTTGAGAAACTAAAAATGGGAAAAATGGAAGTACAGTCTAAACTGTCCTTCTTCGCTGTGCCTATTTTGGGCCTGTTTCGGATTTAGCCGTGTCTTCGCTGAGGGTTGCAGCTACTGCGCCGCCGAACCCAATGATGAAGGCAACGTATGGCGTGAATGCTGGTAAACTTGTCATTGTAGTTGTCGCCACTGAGCCTATGAACCACATTATTGTGCCGAGCACGAAGCCGCTTGCACCCGCAACAACCAATTTGCGGTTAATACTCACCATTTCAGCTTTTCACCTCCTCCCAACTTCTGTGTTGAGCATAAAAAGCATCCACCACGGGAACACTATACCCATGGTTAAGTGTCCGCTTTCCAGGAAGCCAGCCAAAACATAGGAGAAAGGAGAGTTTAAGAAGAAGCTCAACTCTTCTTAGCCTCCTGGAAGGCTTTAGACTCTTGGCTTTCCCACAACTCCCAACCAAACTTAACCGCGTTCTTGCGAAACTCTTCAGGGCGAATTAAACCAATTTCAGCAGCCTTTATCAAGTCAGCCAGAACTATCTTTGGAGTTTCAGGGATGCCCCAATTGAGGCGAACCTTAGCCTCTGCGGGTTCAAATCCAGCTTGCCTTAAAACAGGCGCGAAAATGCTCTTTTCCACTTGCCGCTTAATGTAGCGTTGGATGGGTTTTATCAGCATGTTTTGAAGGTTTAGGGCTGCGTTGGCTGAGGCTTCTGTGAAGCCTGGTGTGCTGAAAAGTCGGGGCAGAGGCGTTTCGCAACCCAAATAAAATTGATTTATGATGTGGTCGACATAATATTCAAAGCGGGCTCGGGGATCTAATTGGACAGGCTGAACTTGACAAGGCTTATTATAAAAGAGCCAAGCCCCTTCTTCGGTGCGATTCCTAATTGCAGCCTCAAACTTGTTGATTGTCGCTTGATCTGCCTTCTCCAGAAAAGCCAACACGTCGGGTCCAGCATACTTCTCGAAGATTTTTGGCATTATGCGCTCTATTTTTGCTTTCATCCAAGCGTAGGCGGGTCTCCTATCAGACTGAAAGGCAAGAGAGTGCAGTAGAACCTGCAAAACTCCTGTTCCGAAGCCAGACAAGCCGATGCAGTTTATTCGCCAGTGGATTATTGCTTCTGGCTCGAGGTTTTCGCCGCCGTAGCTTTGGCGGAGCCTGTAGCTTTCAACCTTGTATGGGATTTTTAGGCTGCTGTTTTGTATGTAGCTTTGCTCAATGCGCTCCATCGCGTCTACTGGGAGCCTATGCAAGTCAACAAGACTTTCGGGCATAATCTTAAGCCAGAAGTCGTTTCCACAGGCAACCAGCACACGCGCCATGTCACATAGCAAAGCATCCAGATTCACATCTTCGTTGAATTGGTCTACAGCCTTCTTTGCCTCTCCAGCCTTCTCGTACCCCTCGCTGACTGTCGTGTAGAAGCCCACGCCGACGGCTGAAGCCGCCAACAAATCAACACTTGCCTTGCACGTTGGGTCTCTTTCGTAAAGCTTTATTACGTCAGCCAGCGGAATATTCGGCGTTTCAAGAATTGTGGATGGTCGCGGAAATGCATACCCGCCTCGGGTTTTAAGCGTAAATGCCTCAGCCAACCTTTTCAAAATACGGCTCAATCATAATCCCTCCAGAAGTTTAAGTCCCTTCTCAGTGATTACGTATGGAGCGCGGTGTTTCTGCTCGCTTTTCTGCACATAGCCACCATGAACGAGATGGCGGAATATGCCCTCAAAAGTGGCATGGGTTCCAAACTTTTTAACGGTTCTTTTTTCAAGCTCCGTCCTGCACAGAGGCTGTCTCCTAAGTTCGCTTAACACAATTTTCGCCATGTGCAACCTTTCATTCAGTTTTCTCATGTGCAAACAACCTCTACAGGTTTTTGTGCACTATAAAACGGGGAAAAATGATGAGTGCAAACCATTAGAACAGCAAAGTCTCGCTTGCCATCCATGCCATAAGTGTTGGGCGCTAGGTCAGGCGTGTAAGGCGTCATTTCCTCTCCGCATATTGGGCAATAGAGCCAGCAACCGCATACAACAATGTCGCCCTCGCGTTCTGAATTGTGAACTTTTCCGCACTTCGGGCATTTTCCTTCGTACTCTGCCATTTCAACCAAACCTTGACCGGCAGCTCTGCTACAAGGATGTGCTTATGTTAGTTATCTTCGCGACCGCTTTACTCCGCAGGACGCCTATGCCAAACCTTGTTGTTGCTCTAACGCCGAACTCACCTGTTTTCGGGTCTTCCCAGTCTTCAACTGTTACGTCTCTTCGCAGAAGCATGACTGCGGCTACACGCGTGTCTATGGCGTAGGCCGTTCCATTGGGCACTAGGGTGCTGGCTTGGACCTTCATGCCCAAAACGCTTGTGACGATCCCATGCTCGAGGTCTGTCTGGCCTGAAGGTAGGTATTGGGCGTGGATAAACTTGTCATCGCTTAAAAGCTGGTGCAACTGCGTTTCATGCAACACGAGAACTGTGGGACGCCAGTTCTCGCTCCTAACAGCGTTGTGAAGCTTAAGCACAGCAGCCCAGCTCATGGCCGCTCCGCCATTGTTTATCGGTGCTCCACCAGCCAAGTCTGCATCGGCAATGGCTCCGTAAAGCGATAATATTCTGTTTGCTTCCTCTTCGCCTAACGCCCTGCCGACCTTTTCAACCATGTTGTCCATAACGTTCCATGTGGCATCTTCAAGAAACTCACGGGTCCACTCTTCAGAGGCTTCGGCGAGAATGTTTGTGTACACGTCTATTGTGCTTGCTTTCTTTCCGCTCAGTCTTGTCACGGCACCTTCAGCATAGCGATAGGCAACAGCCTTCTCGTCAAGCGGGAACCTCTCCATGGTCTCTGTTGTTGTCCGCACCGTTATGATGTTTCTTCCTATCATCTCTGGGTAAGCAGCTTCAACCAGCGTGTCGTGCATGCGCCCTAAAGCACCAGTCATGTCGCTGAATAAGCCTTCTTTGACGCCGACTTCGCAGTAACGCCTGAAAAATGGATGCGCAAACGCCTTATGCCCCAAGTTTTCCATCAAATGTTTGAACTCACCGTCGCCTTGCATTAGGCTTTCAAAAAGCTTAGGCTTCATGCACATCACTTCCACACACAAATGAAGATTAGGTCGTCTGCAACCGAAGCGGATTCAAGGGCTATTCCAAGCTTGCGAGCATAGTAGATGGTGTATGTGGATGTGCCGCCTTCGTTTACTGCTTGATCCGTTAACTGAAGCACTCTTTTAGAAGCGTCTGCGCCATAAACTGCTTTGCCACGAGTGATGGCGCCACCAGCCTTAACCTTGATTCTTCCACGGATCAGAACTGGGCATCTTTCCCCAGAAGCCACAGATTTCGCGGCTATGCCTATGCAATCCTGAGCGGCTGTTGCAGGGCTAACCTTGTCATCTGCACTTAAGTAAACTGGGTCACCTTTTGTCACTGCTGCTGCAGCCTCAAAAGTTTCTATGATGGCGCTTGGGTCGTCTGTTTCGCCTATCGCCATCCATGTTTTGCCTGTTAAATCAGCCATGAAAACATCACTCCAAATTTTATTTTGAGTTTCAGCGAGGTCGTTCTCGCTTACTCCCTGTCACAGAATGTGACTTTGATTCAAGCTTGCTGAGCCTCTCCCTAAGTTGGAAGATGGCTCTGCGGATGTCTTGACAATGCCTCTGCTCTCCTAAGCTACTACGTTCAACCATTGGGCTTGGCAGAAGACTCTCGAGAATCTGTATAGCTTCTTTCACGGTGATAACGGGATCTTCTGACTTTTTCAAGAGACTTTCAGCAATACCTTCCCCCTTGCCCTGCTCGACTTGGGGCTTTAGAGCTTGCTCAAGCTTCTCAACACGAGCTGTCAAGGCTTCAAGTGCATCGCTAATTTGTTCAACAACATCTTCTATGCTTGCGATAAGCTCATCCGTTGTTGGCTCTGGGGAAACCTCAAACTCGACTTCCTCAGGCTCCTGCTCCACCAACCTTGCCTCTTCAGCAGCCATGCCTATACCCGTCTGTTTCTTATGCCTCGCCATGTGCCGCATGGCCTGCTCCTTCTGCTCCACAGTCATATCGCTTTGTGGAATGCGTGCATTAGCGTTTCTGACATGAGCAGGGTCCAGCCTTCCATTTGAATCATGATGAGGAAACTTGCGCAATGTCCTTGGAACAGTCTTGCCTCCCTCGTCCTTCTTTCCACCCGGCAAAATAACTGCGAAGGCATCATCTGGAAGGTCGCTTATGTATCTGCGTGTCCAAACTCTTTCGGTTAATCGTCTCAGCTTCTCATTTTCATTGTTTTCAGCCATTTTTTCACGCTCTTTCAGCGGCGCCGCTGATGCGGAAACGCCTGCTGGAGCCATGTAATCCGGATGCAAACTAAGCCAATCCCGAATCCTAGTTTGATCCCACATCTTCTCCTTGGCGAAGAAAATGGCTTGAACCCTCTCAGCTTCGGGCTGTTCGCGTAGTCTTCCTATAACAGCTAAAACGCCATTCTGTTTATCGAGCCAAACATTGCGGAAATGCTCAGGCAGAAATGCCGAGGCATCCTGATAAAAGCCGAGGATATACTCGCCAGAAATTATGGGCTCAATGGCCTGCTCCTTACCCCGCAGCTTCTCCATGATTTGGATGCTTGTTTCCGGTATGCCGGGCACTGCTACAAGGCTTAGCTCAGCGTTATGAAGCCCATGTGGAAGATTACCATCTAAAATGTCAATAGCTTTGTAGTCCGCCCCAACACTCACATGCCTAACCAAGCCTCTACGGATCTTCTCAGCTGTTTCTTCGTCATAAATTTCGGCCTCATACCAAAGATTCTGCCCATCCCACTCGGTTTTTGCAACCTTGCCGACCGCGTTCGGCACAGAGACATGCTCAATGTAAACAGGCGCGGAAACAAGCTTGTTGACGAAGGCTTGCAGCTCCTCAGGCGTGTAAATGTTAAGGTTTCTGCTCAAACCAGCAGTCATGGCAATGCCGCGAATTCGCAAGGGTTTGTCAACAATTTTCTCCAAAACCTTGAGGGGCAGAATGGCTAAAACATGCTCCCGCGCAACTTCGCTTTTATGTTGCTCTTCAAACCAAGCCTTAGCCTTATCAAGCGTCCAACCTTTGCCCACATCAAAAAGGTAGCTCTGAATTTCCATCGCATCTTTGCCTTTGGGCTTGCCAATTATGGCTTTGATGCCTTCATCCTCGCTCAAAGTAATAGTGCGTAAACTGTTTGGCTGAAACTCCTCAGGACTTCGATGCCCACTCCGAATGTACTGACCGATTGTTTCCCAAGGCAAGCTCAACAATCCTCACACAACTAACACCAAACTAATATACGAGGAAAATGAAAAGGCGAATTGTACAAGCCAATGGTCCATGCACAGTCCAATGGATTGGCTACATTAATGGCCCAAAACCCAAAAAGTGATTGGAAATGCCTAAAAAGTGCATAGTCAAAGTGGTTCTAAGTAAGGAGCAGAGGGAAATCCTTGACGAGCTAGCGAGGAGGCTTGGAACAAGCGAGAGCGAAACTTTAAGAATGGCGCTGATGGATTACGCAAAAGAACTAAGCCTAATAAGAGAGAAAATTCATAATAAAGGAAACTACTTTTGAAACTTTGGGTGGCAATATTTTCGTTGTTAGGGTCTGATTCGAATTTCAGCTCGAAATTGGCTTAATTAGGGATTAAATTTAATAATTCAAAAGGAATTTATTTAAAGAATTATTAGCTAGGCTCAAGACTCGGAGCCTCTAGAGGAGTCTAAAACTTGGCAGAGAAAAGAGACACCTTCGAGAAACTCTTACTTGAAGCTATAGACGACGCTTTATCCTCGCTTGGAGAATCGGCCAAGCAAGCAATCTACTTTCACCTCAAAAACAAATTTAAAATAACAAAAAACGACGTTCCATACCACGTAGAAGATTTTGAGAACGGACTTGAGAAGATTTTTGGCTTAGGAGCACGTTTTATAGAGATTTTAATCATGAAAAATCTATACAGAAAAATTGGGAAGTCTCTTGAATGGGACGAAAGCAAAGAACTCGTTTTTACCGAATATGTTGCGGCTGCTAAGCGTAGCTTTCAGAAAAAGAAGAAAGCAGGAAGAAAGCAGAAACTCAATTGAATATCATTAAGCGGTTTTCACTTGCGTGCGCTTTTTGTTGTGAATAATGTTTCGTGAGACACAATATTTAATAGATAAGAAGTCCTATACATCCTATTAAAAACACGTTCACTTCAAAATCCATGGGGGGCTCCATGTGTCCCATGCAAACTTTGAAAAGATTCTTTTAGAAGCAGTTGAAAATGGATTATCTTCCTTGGGAGATTCGCCCAAACAAGCCATATTCTTTCATTTAGAGGCTTCCTTCAAAATAAAGAAGAAACACATTCCAACAAACTTGACAGAGTTTGCAAAGGCTTTAGAAAGAATTTTTGGACCTGGAGCTCCATACCTTGAAAAGCTCATCGTAAAACATCTCTATGAAAAATTAGGATTGAGGTTTGAAAATATGGAGAACTGGGATTTTTTAGAGCGCGTGAATAATGTGAAGAAGGCTTACCGCCCAAAAAGAGGTGTTACGAAATGAAGAGAGGGAAAAGTTGCAGTGTAATCGAAGAAGAACGACTCGAGCAGGAGTTGGAAAGGCTACGTGCCCTTAGTGATGGAATAAATGAACCAGTTTATGTTGCAGATCCAAAAACCTATGAGATACTCTTCGCCAACAAGAGGCTTAAGGAACTTTTTGGAGAGGAAATCGTAGGCAAAAAATGCTACAAAGTGTTCCAGAACCTAAATCATCCATGCCCCTTCTGCACAAACAAACACATTTTCGGAAAAAACCTTGGAAAAACTTACATCTGGGAGTTTCAAAACAAAAGAAACAAATGCTGGTATAGGTGCATAGACAAAGCCATCGAATGGCCTAGAAACAAATACGTCCGATATGAAATGGCCATAGACATCACCGAGCAAAAGAAAATGGAAGAAGCATTAAGGGAAAGTGAAAAACGTTATCGCAATCTCATCGAAGCCGCTCCCGCAGTCATATATACTCTTTCCACAGATGGAACGATTACATCACTGAACCCAGCTTTCGAAAAAATCACAGGTTGGCCATGCGACGAATGGCTGGGCAAATCCTTTATACACATTATTAATCCCGATGACTTGCCCGTCGCTATGGAAACATCTCAAAGGATACTACGCGGAGAAACATTGCCGCCTTACGAATTACGTGTTCTCTCAAAGTCTGGTGAGTATCTGGTTGGAGAGTTCACAAGCATGCCTATTATTGAAGGCGGAAAAGTGGTAGGAGAATTTGGAGTCGTTAACGACGCAACCGAACGCAAGCGTATGGAAGAAGCGTTGCGGGAAAGCGAAGAGTTTTTCCGCTCTGTTGTGGAGAACTCCCACGATGGCATTTTAATTATAGATGACAACTTTAGGATTACATACGCAAACGAAGAAGCTATCCACATCAGCGGCTATCCAAAAGAGGGATTAATTGGACAAGACTTCAGAAAGTTTCTTGCTGAAGAAAGCAAATCTTTACTTGCAGACAGATATTTACGTAGGCAAAGGGGAGAAAGAGTACCCTCAAAATATGAATTTAAAATAGTTCGGAAAGACGGTGAGAAAAGAGATATCGAAATCAAATCCACAATTATACGGGACAGCCAAGGTAAAGTGCAAACAATATCCCAGATACTTGACATAACTGAACGCAAAAGGATGGAAGAGGAAAAGAAAACTTCTGAGGAAAAACTTTCTGCTCTGAATGCATATGCCCGGAGTTTGAACATGGCAAAGAGTACGGAAGAGATTTACAGGCTTACACTAGACGCTATGGAAAAAAGCTTGGGATTCGAATATGCCTCCCTTTTTATAGCCGAGAGGAAAAAACTTCGAATAGTAGCTCATCGCGGACATCCAAGAGATGTCAGCCCTATCCTGCCATTAGATGGAGATAAGGGTGTAACCGCCAAGGCGGCAAGAACAAGAAAGTCTGTTTTTGTTCCAGACGTTAGAAAGGAAAAAGCTTACGTTCCAGGACGACCTGGCATGCTCTCTGAGCTTGCTGTACCAATAATAATGGGAAGTGAGGCTCTAGGCGTGTTAAATGTAGAAAGCGAAAGGCTCACAGCATTTACCGAGGGAGACAGGAAACTTCTTGAAATATTGGCTTCACACGCCAGCACCGCGATAAGCAACCTGAAGAGACAAGAAAAGCTGGAAATGATCTCCAAAAAACTAACGAACTTAATGAAATGCTCCACAGATATCATGCGAGTTAAAGATATGCTTCAAAGGCTGAAAGTAATTACGAAGGCCATTCAAAACTTCGGATGGAGAAGAGTTGTAATCTCCCTCAGAGACGAAAACCTGGAGGGGACAGACCTTGTAACAGTAGGTTTGACAAAAGAAGAAAACGAACTTTTGCTAAAAAGGAAGGCGCCTAGACATGTCTGGAAAGAACGATTAGGTCCCAAATTTGAACGATATAAAATGGGCGAATTTTATTATCTCCCTTGGAGTGACCCGTGGGTTCGAGAATACGTCCATGGCGTTCCGCCAGAAGCTCCGCCTGAGGAAGCAACTACCTATGCAGGTGTTCCAAGCAAGCTTTCTATAGAAGAGATGGTTGATTGGCATCCTCAGGACATGCTTTATGCTCCCCTCTGCACACCTGACGGAAAAATTGTTGGTATATTAAGCATGGATGACCCGATAGATGGCCGAAAGCCAACCGGAGAGTCCCTTGTTCCTCTAGAGCTTTTCTTGCACCAAGCTGCAATAACCATTGAAAATGTTCAATTGATTGGAGGTTTGAGGGAAGCCAGAGGACAGCTTGAGGTCTATGCTGGGCAGCTTGAGCAAAAGGTGGATGAGAGAACTCGCGAGCTGAAGGAATCTCAGGAACAACTGCTTAAGGCTCAGAGACTAGCGGTTATAGGCGAATTGGCTGGCATGGTTGGACATGACTTACGTAACCCCTTGACATGCATCGCCGGCTCTGCATACTATGTGAAAAAGCGGTTGAGTTCAAAAATAGACAGCAAAATGAAGGGAATGATTGAACTCATAGAAAAGAACATAGCGTACTCAAACAAAATCATAAACGACCTTCTTGATTACTCAAGAGAGATTAAGCTAGATTTGAGTGAGAGCTCCCCCAGATCAATAATAAAAGAAGCGTTATCCCTTGTAGAAGTTCCCGAAAATGTACAAGTAGAAAACTTAACAGAAAACAAACCGAAAATGAAGGTTGATTTTGAAAAAATAGAGAGAGCCTTCCTTAACATGATCAGAAACGCCATTGAAGCCATGCCTAAAGGCGGAAAACTGACAATCAAGAGTAAGGAATTGGATGGCAACATAATATTCACACTCTCAGACACCGGAGTTGGCATGTCGAAAGAAACATTACACAAGCTTTGGACCCCGCTTTTCACAACAAAGGCTAGGGGAATGGGATTCGGCTTGCCAATCTGCAAACGCATCATAGAGGCGCATGGAGGTTCCATTTCCGCAAAAAGCATCTTCAAGAAGGGCGCAGCCTTCACAGTTACCCTTCCAATCGAACCAAAAATAGAAGAAGGAGGTGAAAAAGTATGGATAAAACCGCTAGAATTATCATCATTGATGACGACGAAAACATAAGAAAGGTATTAGAAACAATACTTGAGGATGAAGGATACACTGTTGAGTCGGTAAGTACGGCAAAAAGCGCGATAGAACGAGCGAAAAGAAGCTTCTATAACTTGGCTTTAATAGACATTCGGCTTCCCGACATGGAAGGGATAGAACTTCTAACGAAAATGAGAGCCACAAAACCCAAGATGCGAAAAGTTATCATTACAGGCTATCCAACACTGCAAAACGCAATTGAAGCTGTAAACAGAGGTGCTGACGCCTATATAATGAAACCCTTCGACATGGAAAGCGTCTTAAAAACTATCAAAGACCAACTGAAAAAACAAGAAGAAGAGAAGAAATACACCCAAGAAAAAGTCGCCGAGTTTATAGAAACACGAGTAAAAGAATTAACCATGGAAGCGGAAGCGAAAGGCAAGAGGAGCCCTTGACGTATTCAGCGTTTTTCAAAATTTCTCCATCATTCTTATCCAAAATTTTGAATTACAAGTTTCATACGATAACTTTGGTCAACACTGTTGGAAGAGGTTTTTGCGCATGAATTTCCAGTGATGAGTAACCTTGAAGCCGAGTTTTCGCAAAAGAGCTACAGATGGCATGTTCTGTTCTGAAGTATACAGAGCAACAGAGTTCATTCCCCTCTCAAAGAGGAAGTTCATCGCCCGACGTGTAAGAGCCGATGCAAGACCTTTGCCACGATATTCGGAGAGTGTAGCCACTGGACCTAGATAGCCTCTTTTGCCGCCGAAAAATTTGTTATATTTCACGTCTGGTCTAGCAACAATAACCGAGACGATCCTATTGTCAAACTCAGCCAAGTGAATCCACTCTTCGCTGAAAGAGGGAAATTCCGACTTCCATCTTTTGATTGCGCCTAGCTTCAGTCTTTCCCAGCCAAACCCTGCATTTACAACTTCGATAAACTTCTTCTCCTCGTTTGGCTTCAAAGTGCGGATAGTTGTGCCTTCTGGAACTTTCGGAAGAGGCTCCAAGCCCTCAAGTCTGGCAACCATGTGGTATAATCCGCCATCAGGCTTGTAGCCTCTTTTAACCCATTCTTTGATTTTTTGGCTTCCAGCGTCAACAGCTGTGAAAACCGCTTGACCCTTAACGTATTTCTCCGCTTCCCTAACCAGATCACTCTCTATAATTTTTCGATTTAGGCTTTCACATACTGCAAGCAACTCGATTTCCTCACCCCAACGCCCATCGCTATATGCAACAGACCCCGAAACTTCACCGTTCTCCTCAGCTATCAGAATCTTAAGTGTTCCCTCTTGAATCCAAGAGCGAAGCCCATCCTCAGTATAGGGTGTGAACTCATATGATTCTCTATAAACATCATTAAGCAACCTAACAAGGCATGGCAAGTCTTCATCTGTGAAACTTCGAATTTGAGCAGTCATGTTTTTGTCTTTAATGCACAAGCTTAAAAAAGATAATAAACATTCTGGTAGGTCATTTAATTATTACTTTTTTAAAATTGACTTAGGAGTTGTTAATGGTGTCCTAATATTAGTATGGATGCCTTAAACAGATGCACCATGCATACTGCGGTTCATAATCTTTTGACAAGGAAGTAGCTCCAAAGCTTGAACCCCAATTTTCCGACGAGCGCTATAGGGCGAAAGTGCACTTTTTCACCTTTAAGAAGTGCCATGAGGTTTCATCCTCTCCTGATTTTTAACACGTAACGTAAGCCTATATAGTTTTAATCTATCTGCAACAATTATTAAACGGGGCTGAAATCATGAAATGGGTAACCCGCGAATATGTTCACGTCGACAGAACAGCGTGCCCCTGGCTTATCAAGAAATTCATTGATCCCCAAGCCGAATTCCTCTTCATTCCCGCAGAGAAAATAGAAGAAGTTGCAAGAACGCAAGGAGCAATGCCCTTCGACGCGCCTGGAGTTAAGCTCGGCCACATAGATGGAAAATGCACCTTCGAAACAATAATTGAAGAATACCGCCTTAAGGACCCAATACTTCCTGAACTTGCCAAAATCGTTCGCGCTGCAGATACAAGCGACAAAGGAGCAGCGCTCGAAGGAGTAGGATTAGATGCGATTATGACTGGGGCAAGGTTTAATACAAAAGATGATTTTGAAGCCGTAAAGAGGGCTGAATACGTTTACGATGCGCTTTACAGCTATTGCAAGTTTAAACTGCTCCGAGAAAAATACAAGAATGAATTAGAGAAAATGGATAGAAAACAGCAGAGCGAATTCTTAAGAAGGAAAATGAAAGAATAATAAGCGGGCTTTTTGATGGGTTCACTGGCGGAAAATGCTAGAGGCACTATTTTTTGGATGCTCTGCATAATGGGATTGTTCGCAATCCTAAGCTCAACAATGTCCAAGACGCTACTGAACCCATTTGCGACGATTCTTCAAACACCAACCGACTGGTCCGGCTTCATAGGCGCCGCCTCGACTATTCCAGGAATCCTTGTAAGCCTGCCTGCTTCCTCGCTTTCCGACATCTATGGGAGAAAAAGATTCTTGTTAATAGCTGGTTTAGTATTTGCATCTGCACCTTTCCTTTATCTGTTTATAGCTGTTTGGTGGCAGCTGGCACTGGTAAGGTTTTATCACGGATTCGCTACGGCAATATTTGTGCCAGTGGCCGAAGCTTCGATGGCTGAGATGTTCCCGACCAAGCGAGGTGAGCGTATTTCGCTGTTTACGTCTGCAACCTACGTTGGAAGGGGCCTTGCCCCGTTCTTGGGCGGAACTATTCTGTTTGCTACAGCCAGAAATAATGATCCACTCTACAATTATCATATAATGTACCTGGCTGTTGGCGCTGCTGGATTTGCCGCATTAGTTACGGCCCTGCTGTTCTTGGCTGAAAGAAAACGTCCCATAGAAACCAAGCGTGGGAATGCTCTCGAAACACTGAAGCGATTGTACAACGGCTGGGGCATCATTGCTAAGAACCGCGCCGTTTTGATGGTGGGCTTTATTCAAGCCAACCTGTACTATACCTATGGAGCGGTTGAGTATTTCCTGTCAGGTTATTTGAAAGATAACCTGCATTTCGATTACTTCTCCACGGCGGCCGTAATGGGCAGTCTCATAGTGCTAGCAATTTTTGTCAGATCCTATATGGGAAGACTTTCAGACCGTATCGGAAGACGACCGCCAATAACAATCGGCTTGATTATATGCGCGACACCGCTGTTAGCGGTTCCATTTTTCTCAGACCTTCCAACTCTTCTCTTATTGGCCTTGATTTATGGATTCGGCTTTGCCACGGCCACAGCCTCTATACCAGCATTGGTGACTGAGCTTTCGCCGAAAGAGCTGATTGGAGCTTCAACTGGCTTTCTTGACACTTTAATGGATATTGGTCAAACCGTCGGCCCTATACTCAGCGGCTTCGTACTCGGAACTTACCTGGGCTATTACGGCCTGTTTCCGTCGCTGAGCATCGTTTTACTGTTTACATGTATAGTCTTCGCTTCGTCCAAGGTCGCCAGAACAGGATAAATCACGCTCTTTGTTGATTCTGATTTTCCTCACGATCAATCGCACACGACGAACCCATAGTGACAGCATTTTCTAGCACAAAAATTTTAAACATGTTTTGTGCAACCTTGAACTGAAACTCTTTCATCCAAAAACACTCATTTTGGCATATTTTGTTTTCCGCAATTATTGTATGCCACACATGTTTCTCCAAGATTTTAAGGCGACTATTTCAACATTGTTGTGGAAAGAGTTTAAATAATAAAACCCTAGATGTAGCGTTTACGTTGATCACCAAACGCTAGAAGGAGGTGTAAAAAGAATGAACAAAGATGAAAGACGAGCTTTCGCCTTAGCAATAGGGGCTATAATAGCTTTGGCAGGAGTGACGATTATGCAAAATGCCCTAAGTGCTTCTTGGGGGATCATGGAAACGTTTGGCAATGTCTTGAGATTAATCGGAGGAGGCTTCATTACTATGATAGGAACAATCATATTTCTTTCTGGAATCAGTGATAAAACAACCGAGGTAGTATCAGATCTCTTGGGATACATTTGGGATAGGTTTTTAGAAGCTTTAAGCAAATAAGAAAGTGCAAATAGCTTTCTACATTTAAATTTACCGTTACCAAAAAGACCATTCTGGACGCATATTTTCAGGTCGCGGAAAGCCTAACTTGGAATGTCGTCAGGCTTGAAAAATTCCTACATAAATGGGTTGTAGTGACTTAGCTTTCACCATACTTATGATTTTCCTAAAAAATTCGAAAAGAAACGAGGATGTCCCGTGAAATTTCTCCAAGAAATAACCTTCAAAATTCGATTTCAAGATCCCTATGAGACATACGCCTCCTAACGGTTCAGAATCAGCGGTTCTTCGTAACTAACACGTAACGTAGTACGTAAATTTTTGTTCATTTTTTCGTAGACACGTATGTAGATTTCAATTATTGCATACAAAGACTCTATATACGTACTCTATAGCTAGTGCATGGAAATAGTGATGCCCACTATTGATGCGCGTTTGAGGTAGAGAATCTTGAATTGTCCATATTGCGGATCTGAGAACCTTAAGACCCTTGAAACTAGGAACTCGCCAGACAACGCTGTTAGAAGACGTAAAGAATGCATCGACTGTGAAAGGCGCTTTACAACTTATGAGTACGTTGAAACTGTAGAGCGTATGGTTAGGAAAAAAGACGGCAGATTAGAACGCTTCGACTTAAACAAGATCATAAGAGGTCTCCAGAAATCCTGCGAAAAAAGACCAGTAACCATGGAACAAATCCAAGAATTGGCAGAACATGTCAGACAAGACTTGACGAGGCTAGGTAAAACAGAAGTCACTTCCCAGGAAATTGGAGACCTTGTCATGAAGTATTTGAAGAATCTTGATCGGGTTGCTTACGTAAGATTTGCCTCTGTTTACAGACAATTTGAGGAACCTGAAGACTTCAAGAAGGTGCTTCTAGAGGTGAGAAAATGAAGTTTGTTAGAAAACGTGATGGCAGACTAGAGCCATTCGATCAGGAGCGTGTAACTAATGCCATTTGGAAAGCCGCGAAGGCCGTAGGCGGTAAAGACCGCGAACAAGCCAAAAAGTTAAGTGATCAAGTTGTGGCTGAGCTTAAGAGGCGTTTCGGTGAAGATGGTGTTCCAACTGTTGAGGAAATTCAGGACTTGGTTGAGAAGACGCTTATAGAAAATGGGCATGCACGAACGGCTAAGGCTTACATTCTCTACAGAAAACAGCACCAAGACATGCGTGAGTTAGCCGCCCTCTTAAGCTCCGCAGACCTAGTTGACCAATACTTGGAAATAGAGGATTGGCGAGTTCGAGAAAACTCAAACATGAGCTACTCACTGCAGGGCTTAAACAACTACCTCTCATCCACAGTCATAGCGAAATACTGGATTACGAGGATTTACCCGCGGAACATCGCTGATGCCCACTTCTCAGGAGCCATACATATTCACAACTTGGGCGTTTTGGGGCCATACTGCGTAGGCTGGGACATAAGGGATTTACTACTTTCAGGATTCGGTGGCGTACCCGGAAAGATTGAAAGCAAACCTGCAAAGCATTTTAGAACAGCCCTTGGACAAGTTGTTAACTTCTTCTATACGCTTCAGGGAGAAGCCGCCGGAGCTCAAGCCTTCAGCAACTTTGACGCCTACCTGGTTCCTCTCATACGCTACGATGGACTAAACCAGAAAGAGGTTGAGCAGGCCCTTCAAGAATTCTTCTTCAACATGAACGTGCCGACGCGCGTCGGATTTCAGACGCCTTTCACGAATGTGACTTTGGACTTGACTGTTCCAGAGTTTATGAGGAATGAGCCTATTGTTTTCGGCGGGAAAATTATGGACACAACTTATGGCGATATGCAAGCCGAGATGGAAATGTTCAACATGGCCTTTGCGGATATAATGAGTCAAGGCGACTCCAAAGGAAGAGTTTTCACCTTCCCAATACCAACATACAACATAACGAAAGATTTTGATTGGGACTCGCCGATAACTCAAAAAATCTTTGAAGTGACAGCAAAATACGGCGTTCCCTACTTCTCCAACTTCATAAACACAGACATGAAACCCGAAGATGTCAGAAGCATGTGCTGTCGCTTAAGAATAGACAACAGAGAACTACTCAAGCGAGGCGGAGGCCTCTTCGGAGCAAACCCGCTGACAGGCAGCATTGGCGTCGTAACATTAAACCTTCCGAGAATCGGCTATTTGGCGAAGGATGAAGACGAGTTTTTCGAACGTTTAGAAGCGCTTATGGAAATCGCTAGAGACAGCTTGGAAATAAAGCGGAAGGGCCTTGAAAACTTCACAGAGAACGGTTTATACCCATACTCGAGGCGTTATCTTCGCCATGTGAAAGAGGGTTTTGGAAAATACTGGAAGAATCACTTTTCAACGATAGGCTTGATAGGAATGGACGAGGCAACATTGAACCTCTTAGGATGTAACATAGCCTCGCCTGAAGGCAGAGACTTCGCTGTAAAAACGCTTAATTTCATGCGCGAGAAGCTGGCGGACTTTCAGGAAGAGACTGGAAACATCTTCAACCTGGAGGCAACGCCTGCTGAGGGAACATCCTACAGGCTTGCACGCATAGACAAGCGCAAGTATCCAGACATAATCGTGGCTAATGAGAAGCACTTGATTAAGGGTGCTGAACCCTTCTACACAAACTCTTCACAGTTGCCAGTCGACTACGAAGGCGACTTGTTTGAGGCTTTAGAGCATCAAGAGAAACTCCAAACCCTCTACACGGGCGGAACAGTATTCCACATATATCTCGGCGAAAGACTTCACTCATGGGAAACTGCGGCCGAACTCATAAGAAAGGTTACTTGGAATTCACGACTGCCATACTTCACGCTAACGCCCACGTTCAGCATATGCCCAACCCACGGCTACATGAGCGGAGAACACAAGCAATGCCCAACTTGTGGAGCAAATTGCGAGGTCTACTCGCGGGTTGTCGGCTATTTAAGACCCGTAGACCAGTGGAACGACGGGAAACAGGCAGAATTTGCCATACGCAGAACCTTTGACAAATCCGTGGTTACGGCAACCGCTGCACCAATACCAGCCTAGTGAAAAACAATGAAGTTCAGCGGCATCCAAAAAACAAGCCTCATAGATTTCCCAAACAGAATAGCTTCAGTACTCTTTACGCTAGGCTGCAACCTGCGTTGTCCATTCTGCCACAACTGGCGGATAGTCTTAGACCCAAAACCGCCGTTCCTGCAGGAGGAAGCCGCACTTAAGATTCTTGAAAACCGCAGAAAATACGTTGATGCTGTTGTCGTAACAGGTGGAGAACCAACAATCCACAAGGAAGTTCCGAAATTTTTGCGAAAACTTGAGGAGAGGGGTTTTGTGGTTAAGCTGGACACTAATGGGTTTTATCCGCAAGTGCTGGAGGCATGCCTGCCCTACGTGGATTATGTGGCATTAGACGTCAAAACCTCACCGGAAAAGTATGCACACTTAGGAGTAAAAGACACAGCCCAGCTTATACGAACAATCGAGATCTTAAAGAGCGGAAAAGTAGAATACGAGTTTAGAACAACTGTTGTTCCTGGCTTTGTTGACGCTGAAGACGTACCCAAAATAGGTGAACTCGTTAAAGGAGCAAAAACCTTCGCCTTCCAACAATTTGTTCCAGACGACACGCTGGACAAAGGCTTTAAGACGGTCAAGCCCTACCCACCAGAAAACATCACTAGCTTTGCCGAAACCATGAAAAAATACGCCGATAACATAGTACTTCGCGTCTAGTATTAGGAGAAAAGGAATGTTAAGAAGAATAGCCTTTTCGATTGCGGTTCTTCTTCTAAATTTTTTGATAGTTGGCGTTCGAGTGGTTCCTGTTTCAAGCTGGAGCAATGGAGGTTTCAGTGACGATCCTTCTAACCCAAAATATGGCACACACGATTGGATCGCACAGCACGCATTAGATTGGTTGCCACCGGAAGAAAAACAGTTTATTCTTGACAATATTGCCAATTATTTGTATGGAACAGAGCTGCCTGACAATGCGTCGGCTCCGGACGGCATAGGAGACACAGGTAAACATCATGTATATTATTTTGCTAACGGTTCCTTACAAGAAGACGATTCAGCGGTGAGAGCCCGAGAAGAATACGTTAACGCGGTTAACCTTTTCAAGGCTGGCGACTTGGCCAATGCAACGAAAAGACTTGGCATAATGACGCATTACATCTGCGACGTGGCAGTTTTCGGACATGTAATGGGTTCCAAAACAGACTGGGGGGCTGAAACGCATCACAACGATTACGAAACTTACGTGAACGGAAGAACAAACAGCTATGATGATGAATTCAACACCTTTCTCGTTTTCGACGAAGTTTTAAGCAACATTTCAGCGTACAGTGCCGCTCTCACAGTCGCCTATGACACAACATTCGATGCAGACGGGGATTTAACCTGCGTTTGGATGGATCAAAACTACGACTGGAGCAATCTAACGTTTAAGAACCGCTGTGGGGAATCCCTTAATTTGGCGGTAAACCTAATTGCAGATGTCATACACACATTTTTCCTACAAACGCGGAATTTAGCACACTTTATCGTTGTTCCCTTCCACTACCAAGATAAACGGTATTACTGCGGGCCAGCTGCCCTTCAAATGGTGTTCGATTTTTATGGCGAAAACATTTCACAGTTGGAGATTGCGGATGTTGCTCGAACAGTGCCATATGTGACTTATACAGACGAGCTGAGAAGAGCCGCCCACTTCAGTAACTTGAGCACCTCGATGGGAAGCGAAATGTCAGAAAACATATCGGGGTACGCCTTGCGAAGTCTCGGCTACGCAGCTTTTGAAAGGGGCGGCATCACACTAGATGAACTAAAGGTTTTGATAGACCAGGACTTTCCCATAATTTTGTTGATGAGATGGGTTCCAGGAGAACAGTATGGCCACTACAGAGTTGTCATAGGATACAATGAAACCCACATTTTCTTGCATGACCCGTGGAACAACATCGAGTGGGGAGGGGACTACGGGGGACCAGACCTAGCCATGAACTACACCTTTTTCCTCGAAATGTGGGACTATTCAGGCCATTGGGCACTTTTCGTTTCACCGTGGAAGATCTCCCTCAACATGCCAAGCATTGTCTATGTTGGTGAACGCTTCACAGTTACAGCAAACATAACATATCTTTGCCCAAGCCCTCTCTCCACGTATGAATATCCAGCTTCATCATGCAACGCAACCATAACTCTTCCACTGGAAATCAGTTTGAGTGAAGACGAAAACGCGACTAAAAACCTTGGAGACCTTCAAGCAGGAAGCTCAGCCCAAACTTCTTGGACCATCGAAGCTGAGCCTTCAGGAAACTACCCCATTGCTATTGGGGCGGAAGGGATTATCAATGGATTAGTCGGGGGAAAACCAGACGTAGGGCCAAATTATGATTATCGGGACCGCATTGGGAGTTACGCCTCAAACTCTGTCACGGTGATGGATGATGGGAGCCCGCCCGACATTGGCATTCCAACGCAGGAACCTCCTCGGGGCATGGTGATGCCCTATCAGAACGTAACCGTTCGGGTTAATATCACGGACATGCAGAGCGGAGTGAAAAATGCAACCCTATATCACGATTTGAATAACAGCGCCACATGGATCGCCACACCTATGAGCTACAATTCAACATTGCATCTTTACTGCGCAACAATTCCCGGACAACCCGAAGGAACTTATGTGAGATTCAAAATAGTTGCCTATGACAGCGCTGGAAACAACGCAACCAGAGACGGAACAGAACCATACTTTGCATACCGAGTAATTCCAGAATTTGCATCAAGCATAGCCTTGCCACTATTCATAGTTTTCACCCTACTCACAATTCTCTATGTGAAGAAACGAATCCTAAATATTTGCTAAGACTAGCCAGGCACATCTAACCAATTCACGCTAAAGCATGTTCAGATTTAAAGCGCAAAGTTTAAAGGGTTAATGCTTCGTTTAGGTTTCAAACATTCTAGTAACGAGGGTTTACGGTTTGAGTGCGAAAGAGGAAAGTCTGGAAGAACGCAAAGCCAAAGTTTTGATTAAACTGAGAGGGTATAAGCTTATCAAGAAAGAAAAGCACAAAGACGCCATCAGCTACACCGTTGAAGTGCCAAAAGAAAAAGAAAAGGCCATAATATGGTGCATTCCAGGCGAGACAACCGTAGGCATAACATCAATAACCCGTCTGCAGAAAGTCATGAAAGAGGCGGAAATAGAGAGGGGAATAATAGTCACGGAGGGAAGATATACGCACGCCGTTAAACAAAGTGCCAGAAAAAAGAGGATAGAACTTTTACCTAAAACCTTTCCAGTTTTTGACATTTTTGAGCACGCGCTTGTTCCGAAGCATGAAATCTTGACAGAAGAAGAGAAACAGCTACTCTCGCAGTATAGGATTCAGCCATACCAGCTGCCACAGATAAAGGCTTCTGACCCATCTGTGAAAGTCATAGGCGCAAAACCCGGAGACATACTAAGAATTATTAGAAAGAGCTCCACTGCTGGCGAACACATAGCGTATAGATATGTTGTAGAATAGCCTAGAAGAGAAGAGTTTACTTCGCTTCTGCATCTTAGTAAGATTAAAGTTTCTGCCTAGGTATTACACTATTTGAGCTCAAAGTGATTTTATGATTGTAAAAGAAGTTCATGCAAAAACCATCCTATCCAAATCAAAAGTTTTCGATTACACGATAAATCCTTACATTGGCTGCGAGCATGGCTGCACTTATTGCTATGCACGATTTATGAAAAGGTTCACTGGTCATGAAGAACGATGGGGCGAATTCGTTGATGTGAAAATTAATGCTGCAAACCTATTGCAGCAAGAGATAAAGAAGAAACGTTTTGGCAGAGTTTGGATGAGCGGAATGTGTGATCCTTATCAGCCACTTGAAAGAAAATATGAATTAACGAAAAGATGTCTCGAAATTTTATCAAGGCACGGTTGGCCAGTAACTATCCAAACAAAATCTCCTCTAGTATTGCGCGACATAGAATTGCTGAGAAAATCCAACAATTTTGAAGTCGGGTTTACAATTACCACAGCAGATGAAGGAATTAAACAAATTTTTGAACCTAACTCGCCATCAATTAAAGAAAGGATTGAAACATTAGAGAAACTACATTCCAGAGGCATCAAAACTTTTGTAATGATAGCACCTTTACTCCCAAAAATCGAAGGTTTAGTGAAACTGTTAAGCGGAAAAGTAGATTATGTGTTAATCGACAAGATGAACTATCATTATGCGGATTGGGTGTACAGAAGGTATAAGTTAGAATACGCGATAACCAGCAATTTCTTTACTCAGAAGAAAATAGAACTTGCTGATGCCTTCAAAAAGAAAGGAACGCCTTGTCAATTGCTTTTCTGAGAAATAGAACCTGATGAAAGAAGCTGACACCTCGCTTTAAGCCCAGCAAAAACCCAAAGAGTTTGCGCCGAGTCATTTCCTTTTAACCATTTTGGATACCTCCTACTTAGAAATGGGCAAAGAAGACATGATAAAAAATTGGAAGATTGAGCATTTTAGAAAGGAGTTAGTCTTCGTCTTCGTTTAAACACATACCATGCGATGACTATTCCTACGATTAAGCCAATTGGAATGCCGACTGCAAGGTAGATGTTTCTAGCGGCTTCAGCTGCCAGTCTCACGTTTATCGTAGTCACAGTGATTGAGGTTTCGGCAATGTTACCAGCCTCATCGTGGGCTACGAGCTTGACTTTAAATGAGCCGTCGTCAACTTTCGTGGTGTCCCAGTTGAAACTGGGTTGGCCAATTACATTGTACGAGCTGTCATTTATGATCAAGAACACAGACTTTAAGTTCGTATCCGAGGTGCTAAAAGCAATTGTTATATTCCCGCTAAGCTCTGCTTTGTCCAATGGGCTGGTTATGCTGACCAATGGCTCTGTGTTGTCCACTATCACCGTTAAGGTCTTCTCAAAGGAATTTCCAGCCCTGTCAAAGGCTCTAAGTTTGATGGTGTGTGAGCCATCTGCATACGCATGAGTGTTCCAATCGTAAGTTTGTATCCCGCTTTCCGTCCATGTTTGGTTCAGAACACCGTTGATGTAAAGTTCCATTCTGTTGAAGTTAGCGTCCGTGCCAGTAATATTTACAGTGGTAATGTCCTTTACGTAGGCGCCACTTACAGGCACATTGATGACTGCCAAGGGCGGTGTATTGTCGACGATTATTGTTATGGATGTTTCTGCGTTATTTCCTGCCAAATCGGATGCCGTCAGCTTAATCGTGTGCGGCTCGTCTGGAAGCTCGGTTGTATTCAATGTAAATGATGTTGTTCCGGTTACATCAACAGGCGTGCCATAATCCATGATGAGCGACGCATTCATTAGTTTTGCATCCCATGCAATAAATGTTACGTTGAGTATTCCAGAGACAACAGAGTCGTTCTTCGGCGAGAGGATGACAACCGAAGGTTCTGTGTTATCTACCTCAAAATATCCAACTTTCAGCACGCTTCCACCATCGCTGTCTGTCGCTATCACGAAAAAGATGTACACACCTTCTTCAGAGGTGTCATTAAATGTCGCAGTAAATATGCCGTCCACGAGCTTTAATTGCACACTGACCTCTTTTCCAGATGGGGTCACCACTGATGCGGTCAGTTGAAGTTGTTTAACTGGTGTTTCAATATCGCTTACCGTCAGGTTGATCAACACGGTCTCGTTGCCAATAATATTGCGTGGGGATAACGTTGCACTAACGATTGGAATATTATTCCTCACGTAGAATGGTCTAACCATTGCCCTTACAGCGTAATAGTAAGGATCTATGGCTTCAACGCCTATTCCAAACATTCCCAACGAAAAGTCTGCTGGAAATGCGTAGTCAAATTCGAAGAGACCCACAGTAGCGTTATATAGAGCAGGTATTGGGCCTTCTAGGATCATCCACGCCATCCAATCAGCATCAAAGTATACTAAGTAGACATTTACAGAAATCTCTGAGGGTGGGGTTATTTGACCAAAACCATCTAAATCAGTGACATTGATTGTTACTCCGAGGGTTTCTGTAACCCGCAGCACTGATGTATCGTTGAGGATCATATTATTGATCTTTGGCACAGGATTCCACAAGACGTTAACAGTCACCGGCAACTTATTTACAGTAACGCCTTCAGACCATATTTCAATAAAACCAGTATACGTCCCCCAAGGATCACCGCTGGCGTAGACCTCAAACGCAAAGTATTTCCAGCCTTCAACATCTCCCACGTAAGGAGAGTCAACGAAGCTGACCACCTGCGACAAATCACCAGCCAATCGTATTTCTACATCTGGCATCAGATATGGTGTAATGATTGTCAGGTTCACCCAGGCCGTCGGATAATCCGAGAATGGGCCGAAATCGGTGTAGGTGTTGACCTCCAGCTCACATGGCAGGACGGCTGAGAAAACGATTCCAGCGAAAACGCTCTTTCTGGCAATGTTATTTCTTAGTACAGGATCGCTGGGATCAAATACTTCAGCCTTAACGAGATGCATTCCCTTAGACATTGAGAGATTGATAGACACTTCAACTGAGGCCCCGGACCGTACACCAATCGTGCGGAGGTCCACTACGGAGTCGTCAAGATAGAACCTCAGCATGGCACCCACAGAGTCACCAAGCCAGTAGTTGCTCACGGTCGCTGTGTATGTTGTGGGGGTGTCTGGAGTCGCTATGGTTGGACCAGAGATGGATACAGACAGTTCAGGGTATGGAATGATATTGAAAGGTGTTGGTGGCGTTGTTCGTCCTTCATTGATCACATTGAAAACCGCTGACACATTGTATTCCAAGCCGAATATGACTGGGACGGTAGTCAATGTGCTGACAGAGCCTAGGGACCATCTGAAGGCGTTGTTGTCGTCTCCTATCCATTCGGTCTCGTTGTTAAGGTTGTCATAGTATGCTGCTTCCCATGCGGACGGCCATTCTCCTACGTGATGGGCGCTTGATGGAAGCCCTCCTCCGAAGCCTAAGTGCTGTGCAGGGGCGTGCTCGTAAGTATCATTTACAACTGTTATGTCTTGTGAACTGTAGTAGTAAGACCAGTCGTTCTCGTAGTCCTTGTACATTCCCACGTCTTCTATGTAGAAGATTCGAAGATTCTCTAGGGTGACATCCATTGGCCAAACCATGAAACTTATTCGGGCCCAAGTTTCGTTTCCGAAAAGCTCAACCATAACAAAGATAGACGCGGCTTTGTCAGGCGTTCTAAAGGCTCCAAAGGCTTGCTGATATGTTGCGTTCCACATCCTCATTGTCATGGGTTGCACTATCTCTAAGTCTAGCCAGCTCGCTAGGTTTGAAGTGTTATAAGCGATTCTCCAAGCCATGAGCGCCAACTGATCCCGGCCATCAAAGTATAAGCCAAGAACGTTGCCAAAATCGTCCACAACGAATCGTATTCTAGCATTGCCGAACCAAACATACTGTGGTGTAAACTCTTCCCACTTGACTCTTGGTGAATTTGAGTGCCGAGGTGACTCAAGATGGAGGAATCCATACTCGATGGAGCCCTTTATCAGATTATATGCACCTGAAATGTCGATTCTACCGGCGCCTTGCGTGTAAGAGTCGTATCCTATGTCCACCGCGCTCGCCATCAGAGCGCTTGTTACGAGTTTGGGCGTTGCTCCATTAAATGCTTGAAGTAGAAGCGCTGCTCCGCCGGCGACGTGTGGCGTTGCCATGCTGGTGCCTGACATAGATACATAGCCGGTGATGTTCCAAGCGTCTGCGCTCATGATTCCAACTCCTGGAGCAACAACATCTGGGTCGCCTCTATAGTCATAGGTGTTGGGTCCCCTGCTGCTAAAGGTAGCAACAGTGTCTCCCTTGGTTGTTGCGCCAACCGTGATGACTTTTGTTGCTAAGCCAGGCGAATCCGTTGACTCATACGAGGGCCCCGAGTTTCCAGCTGCCACCGTAACCACGACTCCCGCATCAACCGCAGCATTTGAGGCCATACAAAGAGGGTCGTATGGATACCCCCAGCCACCTAAGCTCATGGTTATCACGTCTGCATCGTGTTCAACCGACCACTCGATTCCGGCGATAATCCAGGAATCATAGCCCATTCCGGTCGAATCCAAAACTTTTACCGCGTATAGCTGTGCGCCAGGCGCAACACCCATGTAAACATGTGACGGCCCTCCTGTTCCAGCTGCGATTCCAGCAACGTGCGTGCCGTGCCCATGATCATCTAATCCTGTTGGTACGCCTGGGACAAACGAAGCGTTGGCTATGACCTTCGGATCTTCAGTGGCTGGGTTGTCGTCCAGATCGTCTAAGCTTTCATGGTGCCAATTGACCCCTGTGTCGATTACGGCTATCACTATTCCGGAGCCGTTTATGCCGAGCGCCCAGAGGCTGGGGGCGTTTATTAAGCCTGCGCTGCCTGAGAGTTCTGGCGAGACCTTATGTTTAGGAAAGAGCTGGTCGGCGATGCTGAGCGCCTTAACCTCTTTATCAAACCAGATTGCCTCTACTCCATCCAGCTTTTTGACGCCCTCGACGGCGCTCAAAGGAGCCTTTACACACACTCCTGGAATTATCTTGTATGCTTGCATTATCTCTAAGCCATCTATGGTGGAGAGGAGCTTTGTCCTCAGCTTGATGTCCACGGTTTGGTCAAACGTGATGATAAGTCTCTCTAAGACACCAGTGGGTGCTGTGGTTAAAACCTCTTTCAAATATGGATCAACGAATACTTCTTTGCTCTGTTGGGAGGGTGAAATGACTGATTCGTTTTTGAAGGAGGTAGCTGTTACCGAGGCTAATGTTGTCGTGATTGCACTTAACAGGACAATGAAGAATAAAGCTGAAACTCTTCTACCTTTCATGTTTTCACCTTTCACGGTTCTTGTAATTTGGTCGGGCGTGCATATAAGCTTAAGTTTGCATGGTGAGCTTGGTGTTGGTTAAGTGAAAAGAATTATTGAAAATGATGTTATACAAAACCAAAACCTCAGAGAATACATCAAGAACCTATTTTGCTATCATAACATCGGTTGCTTTCACTACCGCTTCGACTTCGTCTCCAACTTTAATGTTCAGTTCGTCAGCGGCTTCTCTTGAGATTAACGCCGTCACAACGGTCGGCACGGTCATTTTGATTTTGACTTTTGCGGTTAAAGCCTCTTTATCTACGGCTACAACTTTTCCTTTCAAACGGTTTCTTGCACTAATTTTCAATCTAACAGCCTCCCAATATTCCTCATCCATGAGAAGCTCGCCCAAGTAGCCCTCAACACGCCTATACTCATACAACAAGCTTTTACCCAGCTGTGTCAGTCTTGCGCCTCCTCCGCCGGATTTGCCGCCCCTGAATGTTTCAACGACTGGCTCTTCAAGGGTCTTCTCAGTTTTTTTAAGGTAGCTCCAAACGTAACGGTAGGACATACCGAGCTTTTCAGCGGCTTTTGAAATGGATTTTTCTTTCTCTATTTCTCCTAGGATTTGGGCTCCGCCCTTGCCGAGAAGTGGTTTTCCTTTGTATTCTATCCAGATTTTGCATGAGGGCTTATGCTTTTTGTGGGTGAGCATTCTGTTTGCTATTATTGTTGCGTTATGTTTATAAGTTTAGTCGATATGAATAAAAAAGCATAACGGTGACCCCAGATGCAAACATGGACGAAAATGATTATAGCCTCATTTGCAATAACCGTGATGATAATTGCAGGAACTATGGTCTATCTTCAATACTTCGCAAGAAGAAGACTTATGATTTCCACAACTACCAGTCTCGACGATACTGGTCTTCTAAATGAAATAAAAAAAGCCTTTGAAGCAAGATACCCAATAACCCTTAACTTTATTCCAGTTGGCACGGGTATAGCGATACAACAGGCACAGAAAGGCGACGTAGACCTCACACTTGTTCATTCACCTTCTATGGAAAAGGCCTTTCTTGAACAGGGATATGGCGTTTGCAGAAAAATAATAGCCTACAACTTCTTCACTATAGTGGGACCGCAGACAGACCCTGCTGGAATTGAAGGATTGAATGCAACTGCTGCCTTAAAAAAGATAGCCGAATATGGAGGGAATCAAAGAGAACCACAAGTCAAGATATGGGTTTCCAGGGGCGATAATTCAGGCACGCATTCCAAAGAACAAAGCCTCTGGACAGCCGTTGGCTACAACTATACAATAATATCATCGGAACCATGGTATGTAAGCGGAGGAGGCAAAATGGGTGAAACGCTCCTTAAGTCTGAAGAGTTTTCAGCTTATACACTTTCGGACATCGGTACATATTTAAAGTATTCAAAAGACGGGCGGATAACCCTGAAGGCGCTTATAACCGAAGAAAAAGCACTACTAAATGTTTATAGCGTAATAGCCGTAAACCAAACGCGCCATCCAGATGTAAATTTTAATGATACAATAACCTTCATAAGATTCCTAATCTCCGATGAAACCCAACAACTAATAGAAAATTATGGCAAAAACGATTACGGACAAAGCCTTTTTTACGCAGCCGTTGAACCTCTGAAGCAAAATCCGCCTACACAAATAGTTCAATGGATAAAGGATTACGCCTTCTTCAACGGGTCAGAATGCCTAGAAGAGTATAGATATGGACAACTAGACCTTTACGATTAGAGGGAAGCGGTTCAATGGAAATACTAGATGGTATTGTGAAAGCATTCCAGCTGATTATTTCAGGAGACCCGAGAGTCTTCGAAATAACTCTGCGTTCCCTATTTGTCTCAAGCGCTGCTACGCTGTTTGCTGTCTTGTGGGGAATTCCCATGGCATTGTTTTTAGGAACGAAAAATTTTCGTGGCAGATTTTTTGTTAAAGGCTTTTTTAACACCATGATAGGCATACCAACAGTCGGATTAGGTTTAATCCTATTCCTGATTTTTTCGAAAGCTGGACCGCTTGGGATGCTGCGTCTATTGTACACTCCTGCAGCGATAATTATCGGTGAAGCTATACTTATATTGCCCATTATCGTGAGTTTTGCAACGACAGCTATAGAATCTGTTGACCCCGAAATAATGAGCTTAGCCAAAACTTTAGGGGCTTCGGATGATCAAGCTTCCTTCGCTGTTTTAAAAGAGGCTTTGAATGGTATTGTTATTGCTGGAGTGGCAAGTTTTAATCGTGCAATTGCGGAGTTGGGCATAGCATTAATGGTTGGTGGAAACATAGCTGGGTGGACAGAAGTTCTTACCACAACAATTTCTAATGAAACAGCTAAGGGGAACATTGAACTAAGCATAGCTCTAGGCATAACACTGCTCATATTAGTTTTTGGAATAACCCTCGCTACTCTGGCAATAAGCACTCTTCGACGGAGAAGAAAATGAACTGGATTGTAGAATTAAAGGACATAACAAAAACCTTCAACGGAATAACAGCGTTAGACAACGTGAATCTGCAAATCCACGAAGGCGAAATACTAGCTCTGCTTGGACCCAATGGCTCTGGAAAGACAACCCTGCTGAAAATTTTGGCTTTCCTTGAAAAACCATCAAAAGGGGAAGTCTATTTCTGCGGTAGAAAAGTCATGGAAAAAGATATGAAGCAGATGCGGAGAGAAAGCACGATGGTTTTTCAAAGAACAGCGCTTTTCAACACAACAGTTTACGGAAACGTTGCTTACGGGTTAAAGGTAAGAAGGCTAACAAAAAATAGGATAGACGCAGATGTTAGAAAAGCATTGAAACTTGTGAAGCTGGAAGGCTTCGAAAAGAGATTTGCAAAGGAGTTGTCTGGTGGGGAACAGCAAAGAGTTGCTCTAGCAAGAGCCTTAGTCCTTAACACCAAACTTATTCTTTTGGATGAGCCAACCGCAAACTTGGACCCTAAAAACGCCTTGATCATGGAGGAAATAATCTCAGAGGTTAACCGTGAATTAAAAACCACAATAGTGATGGCCACGCACAACATGTTCCAAGCAAAAAATTTGCCTCATCGAATCGCCTTAATAACCAATGGAAAAATAAGCGAGGTTGGAACACCAACAGAAATCTTCGGAAGCCTTTCAAAAACTTTGGCCAGCTTCGCCGCTGTCGAAAATACTTTTTCTGGAAACGCAAAAGTCACGGAGAACGGCACAACTCTGGTGGATATTGGAAACGGTGTCCAAATAGAGGCAAGTGTTCAAAGCTCCGGCGAAGTTTCAGTTTTCATCAATCCTGAAGATATAATTTTATCTAAAAGTCGATTCACTTCCAGCGCAAGAAACCTCTTCAAGGGCAAAATCATTGAGATTTCGGATATAGGCTCTGTTGTTAGGCTTGAAGTTGATGTTGGAAAACCCTTCAAGGTTCAGATAACTAAGCGTTCCTTCAACGAGATGGAACTAAACCTAAACTCGGAAGTTTATCTGGCTTTCAAGGCTTCAAGCGTCCAAGTATTTTAGGATTTCAGTTTTCTTTCGTCAGCTAACTCGTATAGGATTACTAGGGCTTCGCCTAATGGTATCTTCAGTCTAACAGCCAATTCTGAAGGAGTTGTCTCTGGTTTTTCGTGGAGGATGACGTCTCTTGTGTAGGCTTTGTGGTAGGGATACATGACTAAAGCGTGAACTGCTTCAACAAGTATAGGCCAAAGCCTTTCTTTTGTGTATTCTTCAAGGCTCATACTGCATCAACAGTATATTGCGTGAAGGTTGGTTATTCAGTTTACTTTTACAAACCGTTTACCGTCTTGAGAAATATTTCGAGCTATAAAATCTTCAATTTAAAGCGCTGGTGGAGGTGGTGGCGGTTGAAGTAGTGTTTCTCTTGCTAGCATTGAATAGTAATACAACGTCAGCGCAATCGGGAGTATAGGCTGTACGAATGCTGCGATGATGCTACTTATCAATGAACCAGCTATGCCTAGAGGCGTAGTGACAAAGTTAGCGATTCCACTCACAGCGAGGATGACTATGCCGACTATAAGAAGGAGAACAAAGGTTTTCAGCCAGCGGTTGCTCACCAGCCGTCTGCTTCTTCCAAGACCTTTAAGGACATCAAGCCTTTCAAGAAGGATTGCCGGCACTGCTAGCGAGAACATTATCGCTATTATGATGCCAGGTATTATGAGGGCTAGGAATCCTAGAACAGTTAGGATTCCTGTGATTACTCCTGCTGGAAGCAGTGAGGGTAGGCGGGTCATGGTGTAGTGAAAGCTTTCTTGTAGGCTAGTGTTGCCTTTTTCTATAAAGTCAGAGGCGAGTTTGACGCAGATGCCGCTGGCTATGGTGCCTACAATCCAGCTTACGATGCCCATTAGGATGACTACGAGCAGTACAGATGCTAAGAAATTCCAGAACTGACTCCAGAAAACATCCGGTGGGGCGTGTGGTGATGGAGCAACTGGTTGTATATAGTTGTTTATTAGGGCTGTAAATGCGCCTATTATTACGCCTGCAACAAGGAAGGGTATGAAAAATTCTAAAAACTTGAGAGCGTATATGTTAAAGGTGTATCGGAAGGTTTCTTCAACAGAAAGCTCCCGAACAGGCTTAGTTAAACTCATAATCCTTCCATAATTATTTGGCTCTAAAGAATTTAACACTTATGATTACATTGTTTGGGATGTGTCAAAAATTAGATGGTAAAGTTTATTTCTATCCAAATGTTTAGGCATAAAATTCAAGAAGAAAAGTGAAGGCGCGATGACGATTAAGGCTGTGGTCTTTGACCTTGACGGAACCCTTGCAAGCTTCAACATAGACTATAGAGCCGTAAGGGCGGATGTTAGAAGCTTCCTGATAAAGAGGGGATTGCCAGCCTCAGTCCTATCAACTAACGAAAGCATATTTGAAATGTTGAAGAAGGCCGAAATCTTTTTGAGAAACAACGGCAAATCTGAAAGGGCAATAGGGGAAATCCGGGAAAAGGCTTTGGCGATAGCTGAAAAACACGAGTTGGAAGCCTCAAAAACTACTGGTTTACTTCCCGGGGTTATTGAAACATTGAAGGCTTTAAAGAAAGCGAATCTGAAGATAGGCTTATGCACCGTTAACAGCGAGAAATCCACAAGTTATATTTTAGAGCGTTTTGGAATAGCAGACTTTTTCGATGCAGTAACTTCAAGGAACAGCGTAAGGTATATTAAGCCTAACCCTAAACACCTTGAAGCCACCTTAAAGGCTTTGGGAGTTAATCCAGACGAGGCTGTGGTTGTTGGGGACGGAAGCATCGACATGAAATGCGCTAGAGAACTAGAGGCTATTGCTGTTGGCTTGCCGACTGGAGTTGCTTCAACAAAGCAGCTAATAAATTCCGGAGCAAACTACCTTATCACGTCAATAATAGACCTACCAACACTAATAGAATACATCAATAAAAATTCAGAAACTGAAAAGAAGCTTTAGGTTAATTTGTCTCAATTCATAAATTACGTACCAGAAATAGTTGCCATAAAATCTTCTTAGATATTGTGTCTTGTCCAAACATCTTTCTGGTTTTAGGCTGTAAGTAGCTTCTTTTTCGCTATTATCTTTTCTATTCTCTTTTTGGCACCAATTCTTTGGTATATTTCTAGCGCTTGGTTTAGTAGCGAGTAGGCTTCTTCCTTGTCGCCCTCTTCGTTTCTATACAGGTACATTAAGCCATATTCATAGAGGAGTTCAGCGAATTGGATGACATACCATTTTTGTGCATTCAGGGATTTGTATCCTTGAAGACTTTTCTCGAAGTGTTGAATGGATTGTTCCCAGTCTTTCTGTTCTCTGAAAAGCATTGCCTTCAACATTTCAGCGTGAGGCGTAACTAATCTGTCTTTTGCCCTGGTTGCTTGTTCATAGATTTTTTCAATTAATTCTTTGGCTTTCTCAACTTCACCCTTTTTCAAATATAGTTCGGAAAGGTCTGGAAATACAAATATAAGCGGCATATCTGTTTCTTCTGCGCTTTCGTAGATGCTGGCGCTCTCTTTGAGGTACTTCTCAGTCTCCCCATAGTCTTCCATTTCCATAAACAATTCTCCAAGCAGTAAAGTAGCAACTCCAGAAAACTGGTATTCTCCAATTTTGCTTGCGATGTCAAGAGCTTCCGTTAAATATTGAAGACTTTTGTCCCATTCTCCCAAAATTTGATAACACCATCCAAGGCCAGACAGCGCGCCTGAGATTTGAACAGTGTATTTGATTCTCTTAGCTAACGCTAAAATCTCCTCGTGAATCGAAACGGCTTTCTGCAGCTCTCCCATACACACATATGACATCGCCAACATAGAATCAATCCAGGCTAAGCCGTACAAAGAACCAACTTTTTTTGCGAACTCCGATCCTTTTTGAGCGGTTTCGAACATCTTTTGAAACTCTCCTGCACTCCAGTAGAGGCTGGAAAGGTTGTTGTAGAAAGTGATAGCATATCCCGCAACTTTGTTTTCGAGAGCTATTTTCAGTCCCTGCTCATAGTATTCTGACGCTTTTTCGCGTTCTCCGGACTTTAGACTTAATGTTCCCAGATCGCTGTAACAGGCTGCAAGAACTTGGGGGTCGCCTAATCTCTTTGCCAGTCCAAAGGCTTTCTGCGCCCAAGACAAAGCTTCAGCAGACCCGGTTCGCCAAAGCATATGTGAAATATCTTCGTATAAACTGGCTAATTCTACACTTTCCGGTTCTTTTTCAAGTATTTCTAAAGCCGTACGATGATGCTCAGAAGCCAGGTCCCTCTCGCCTGTGGCCTGCCAGATCCAAGACGCCATTTTGACATGGAGTCTTGCAATGTTTTTCTTATCTTCTAGCTGATTCCACAATGCTAACGCTTTATCCCAGTATTCAAAACCTTGGTCAGCTTTACCCATCCACATTTCAAGTTCGCCAAGCCTCTCGATTATACGAACCTTTTGTTCAATATTGTCTCCTTTCTCTTCAAGGAGCTCAAGAGCGTGATGAAGATAGGAAAAAGCCTCATTATGAGCATATACCTTCTGTGCCTTTTCTCCAGCCTTCAAAAAGTAATCAAGAGCCTTATCTTTATCACCGCTTTCCAGAAAATGATAGGCAAGTTCCCCAAGATGTTCTTCAATCTTTTTGGCGTACGCCTTCTCCAAAGCGCATCCTACAATGCTGTGAAGCTTCATGTGCCTTAGAAGGCTAACTTCCTCATGCACGACATCCCTCACTATAACATCAGCAAAGGAGTACACACCTTCCCCGCGGATTACCCTCTCCTTGACTAGTCCGGTTTTGAGCATCTTCTCCATCAATTCAAGAAGCTTATCCTCTTCGATACCTGTAACTCCACATATCGCATCAAAAGCGAAATCGTTTCCGACAAAAGAGGCCATGGTCAACACCTTTTGGCATTCATCATCCAACCGACTTATTCTCGTCTTTATGACGCTCTCCACGGTCTTCGGAAACTTAATTCTGGAAACTTCCTTAAACTTCCATTTATCTTCTTCACGGTAGATGACTTCTTCTTCCTTTAGAGACTTTATTACTTCTTCAATAAAGAATGGGTTGCCCCTTGTCTTCTCATAGACGAGTTCACAGAATTCTTTTGGCACGTCCTCTTGCTCTAAAATCTGCTTAATCATCTCTGATGCATCAGTTAAAGACATGCGTTTCAATAGGACGGATTGAAGCAGACGCTCTCTATTCAATTCTGTCAAGACAGGAGACAAAGGATGTCTGTCATCAATGTCGGTATCCCTATAGGCACCTAGAAGAAGCAAAGGTTCTCTATAAACGCCGCGAGCCAAATAATGTAATAGCAAAAGCGAAGTCTGATCAGTCCACTGTAAATCATCAAGAACAACCAGCAATGGGGCTTCCTTAGAAATGTTAATGACAAACTGGGAAACCGCTTCAAAAAGCCTGTCACGCTCATGCTCGGGACTTATGGGCAAAGACTGCGGAATAGCCCCAAGCTTCTGTTTAATCTCTGGAACCAGCTTACAAACCTCGCCTGGATAAAATCCAATCACCCGATATAATTGCTCAGGTGTGCAATCCTGCAGATAATCTTTAATCACCTCGCTCCAGAGAACATAAGGGGGCACACCGTCCATCCTGAAAAGTGCTGGACACCTCCCATAAAGAACCCTCATGCCGCGCAAACGCGCATAGGCGCCCAGCTCTCTGGTTAACCTTGTCTTGCCAATTCCAGCCTCTCCATAGAGAAAGACAAGACCACCTTCGCCGCGAACTGCTCTATCCACAGTCTCTCTAAGAATGCTCATCTCTTCAACTCTATTGACAAGCTGAACCTCTCTTGCAGCAATAGGGCGTGGACTTAGAACAACAATGCTGGGCTTGACGGAAGGCACATAAACTTCTCTTAAGAACCCCTCGGCAATCTTCCTTAACACTCCAAGCAAGTCTTCTGCGTTTTGGTATCTCTTTCCAGGCTCTTTTTCTAAAAGTTTCATGATGCATTCGGCCAAGGGCTGTGAAACCTTCGGATTCAGCTTGGTTGGCGAAACTGGATAGTCATGAATGTGACTGAAAATGATTTTTACAGAATCTTCTCCAGGAAAAGGCGGTCTTCCAGTCACTGCTTCGTAAAGAACCGCGCCGAAAGAATATAAGTCAGACCTAGTGTCAGCACCCCTTCCCAACGCTATCTCGGGAGCCACATAAGCAACCGTGCCAACTATTATTCCCTCCTCTGTGAGGCTGGGCTGACCCAGCATTTTAGCCAAACCAAAATCCATCAGTTTCGCAGTTCCATCCTCAGTGATCAGGATATTTTCGGGTTTAATGTCCCGATGAAGAATCCCTTGAGAGTGCGCATACTGAAGAGCACTGCAAACGTCTATGCCAATTCTTAAGACCGCTTGTATATCGCATTTTCCTTCTGGATAAGTTCCCATGAGCTCGCGTAGGCTCATTCCATCAACAAATTCTAGAACAAAAAACTGTTTTTCATTTTCCTTGCCAATGTCGTGGATGGAGACAACGTTTGGATGGTTAAGCTTCGCTATCACTTGTGCCTCGCGCATAAAACGTGAATACGCTTCTTCACTGAAGGCTGCACTCCTAAGCATTTTAACTGCGACAACGCGGTTCAAGACAGTATCTCTAGCCTTGTAAACAACGCCCTTTCCGCCCTCACCGAGCTTCTTTAAAACAGCATACCTACCATTCTGCAAATGTTTAAGAGACGACAAGAAATCTTCTCCATACTAACCTCTAATCCCATTTTGTATTTTGCCTTACAATCTTAAAAGTATATCTCCATCAGGTTCTGTTAACTCTTAGGGGCTTAGGCGCGCACGTTAAAAAAAAGGTTAGTGTTAACTGGCGAGGCTTTACATTTGGTTTACATAACAGGGTTCCATATGCTTATTGACCATGTATCGGGCACTACTTGACTAAAAAACTCCGACAGAATTGTCTGGAATTCCTTGTCTTGCATTAACCTATTCAAAAGTTTTTCAAGGTCCGCCAAGTTCTCAAACTCCCACATTTCAGAATACCCAAGCCTACTACCACCAAACATATGAGCAAACAGTTTGTATGACTTTAGCTCTTTATACTTCTCTTTGTTCTTTTTTGTCCCTTCGACCCATTTCTTTATCATTGCCATGAACTCCCCTTGTTTTTCTGGTTTTACCACATATGTTTCTACCATGAAAACAGTCATTCTCCCACCTCCTCTTTTTGTAGGCTGAGTATTTCATTTCAAGGTGTATAAATAATTTAAGAAAGGTCTCCCATAGTTCAAGTCCCGAAGAGTTAACAGACCCCTCCATCAGAATCTTCGATTGAATTCTGTGATTCTAATCAGTTCTCTCAGTTCTTTTCAGCCTGGTTTTGAAGCGGAATCGAGGAAAATTGAAGACTTCTCCTGCAAAACCCTTTTTTCGTTTTCGTTATGGCATTGGTCGTGTTTGGGCCAAAAGCTTTTCTATGTTGTCCAATCTTTTTTCGATTGCATCAAGCCTATCAAGAATCATTTTCAAAATTTTTCCAATGTCTTCCGCCGGTGCTACTGGAAGCGGAGTAGGAGACGGCCAGTGTTGCTCCTCTGGGCGTTTAAGAGGCCTAGGAATACGAGGAGGATAAACCATTTCCGAATCACATCTAGATTTAAGATTGCTTCACCAAAGTATTAACCGTTATTGTTCTAAGCTAGGATACTTTGTGTCTAGAAGTTCTGACATTCCCTGAACGGTCTTTTCACCCAACCCTTTGACAGAAAGCAGCTCCCTCTTTGAGGCTTGAAAGACTCGCCTGACGCTTCCAAACCTTCTAAGCAACATTTCAGTTCTCTCAGGACCTATTTTTGGTAGGCTCTGCACCGCCAAGAGTTGCCTTTGCCTCAGCGTATACGTTTTTGGTTTGTGCTTCACAGCTACCTTTCTTTTCTCCTCACTTTGCAGCTTTCTGGCCAAGCTATGTAGGAACATAGCCGTATTCCACTCATCCGGCGTAAAAACTGTGGAAACGTTATGCTCTGCTATCACTTTTGCTAAGGCACTCCAAAAGGCCTTGGGATTACAGATCGCCTTTACAGCCGTAATCACGTCGCCCTCAACCAATAGGAAGGGGTTCTCATAGGCTTCAGCCAGCCTTTCAACTTGCTCAAAAAGTCTGCCATCAAATATTGAGCGGAAGAAGTCGTGCATCTCCTTCCTTTCAACTGCACAATCCTCTGCAACCACGTAATCAGCAGGCGCTAGAACCCTCTCAACAACCTCACACCCCAGTTCAACTAATGAGCCCTTGACATCCAAACTTTCCCGGACATCCGCAAATACTCTGGGCTTGAAACTTCCAGACATGCACGCACCTAAAACATCAATAATTCACGCCCCCACTTAAATCTGAAGGATTTTAACGGTGATGGTGAACGATAAACTTCTTTTATGACAGAAACTCTATGTTGAATATAGTGGTTGATTTGGAATATTACGTTGGCACTTCAGGCTGGTTCTACCCATGGAACGAGGAGAGAAATCTTGATTGGTATGTTGCGAATTCAGGAAAGATGCTGAGCATATTAAAAGAGGTTAAATGAGGCTATGGCAGAAGAGTCATCTCCGAAAGCGACGTATATTTGTCGCCGATGTGACGAAGCTTATTCTTTTAAGGATTATGAGAAGAGCCGTTTCTGCCAGAGGTGCGGAACTTTACTTAAAAAAGCGTCTACCCATGAGGTTTTAGAGTTGCAATCAAAAAAAGAAGACAAAGGCGAATTGCAGAAGCTGGTCAAAGAATTCTTTCCCTACCCAAGCTTTCGCCCTTTCCAGCTTAACGCGATAAAATTCTCCTTTGACGTTATTAGAAATGGAAAGATAGGTTTGCTCTCCTCCCCATGCGGGACTGGAAAGTCTATTTCGGTGTTGACAGCTTTCTTTTTGGCTAGAGAGTTAGACCACTCATTAGGTAGGCTCCTAGCATTAACTAGAACTAAGAGCCAGCTTGAAATCTATTCTCGAGAGCTCAAAAACATAAAAGAACACTGCGATGTCGGATTTACCGCCTCCATCTTTAAGAGCAAAAAGGAAATGTGCCCTTACGCCATCAAGGATGCGAAACTTAGAGATATTAGCTATCGAGATTTCCTCTACCATTGCAAAAGCCTAAAGGAAGGCACTTTTGGGAGAACATGCAAGTTCTATGAAAGAACTTATAGTGGATGGAAGCCCAGTTGGCATGCTTACAACATTGTCAATAAGATTAAGGAAGCTGGACCTCTACTGCCCGATGAAGTATACGAAATCTGCCGTGATAAGGAACTTTGCCCCTACGAGATTACTAAGATTCTCGCAAGATACGCTGACATAATCATCGGCAATTATAATTACATTCTTGTTGATTCGATTAGGGGGGCTATTCTGGGGAAAGCCGGGATAAAGGTAAAGGATATCAACTGTGTCTTTGACGAGGCGCACAGTTTACCCTACTATGCAGCTGGCATCTTCTCAGATGAGCTCTCATCAACATCCGTCAGAAGGGCTTTGAAGGAAGTTGAAACCTTTGGCTTAGATGATTTCGGCTTTTTAGATGCTTCATACGACATAATGGTTGAGCTTGGAAAAAATGTTTATAGAGAATACGGGTTGGATGTCGAACATGTCATTGAAAGAGACTATGTAGTTAACGCTTTATTGAAAAAGCTCAGAATCAACCCCCATAAGCTGCTTGAAATCACATCTGAACTTTTAGATGAGGGAGAGTTCATTCGACTGAAAAGGGCTGAGACTGGTAAAAGCCCAGTTTCTTACCTATCCAGATGTGCAAGTTTTCTATCTGATTGGATAAGCCTTACTAGTTCAAGCTACGCACGATACGTGAAAATCGAAATCGATAGAGATAAGAGGAGAAACATAAGGCTTGGAATCAGATGTCTCGACCCAGCCCTAGCCTCCAGCGTTATCAACAAACTTCGTTCAACCATACTCATGTCAGGAACCCTCTGGCACGCAGATTATTACAAAGATGTTTTAGGGATTGAAAGAAGTCGCTGCAAAGCCCTAGAACTACCCAGCTCGTTTCCATCAGAAAACAGGCTTATTGCCGTAGATAAATCGGTAACGACAAAGTTTGAAAAACGTGGTGAAATGCAATGGAAAAGGATTGCTGAACACCTTAACCGGATTATCCGGAAAACTAGTGGAAGGGTTGCTGTTTACTTCCCCTCGTATGAGGTGATGCATGAAGTTGTTAAAACGGCAAAGTTTGATTTGCCTCTGGTCGTTGAAGAAAGGGGCACAAAGATTCTGGATGTGCTTCATTTCCTGAAAAACAACGAGCAATGCGTGGTTTTTGGTGTGGCTAGAGGAAAAATAAGCGAAGGAGTTGATATGTCAACTGGAGGAAGAAGCATGCTTTCGGCTGTGATTGTTGTTGGCTTACCTTATCCAAAAAGAACAGAGCTTCAAACAGCCCTTTACAAATATTTTAAAGAGAAATTTGGGAACAAAGCCATAGAATACGCAAACGATATTCCATGTTTAAACGCATTAGCGCAGTCTGCAGGAAGACTCTTACGCAGTCCCGAGGATAAGGGAATCATCGTTATTATGGACGGGCGTGCAACAGGGAAATTTAAAAGGAAACTTCCGCAAGAATGGAGAAACGAGATGAAACCTCACATGAGGATAGAGAAAATTCTCAATAGAATTGAGAACTTTTATAACGCTGGCAAGATATCAAAAACTTTCAACTGAGCTTCTCTTCAGTATACCCGAAAGGGCTTAGGATGTTGGTTTGAAGTAGTATCTTGGCCATTGTGGCCATTGTTGGGTTGCTGCGCATTCTCCAAAGTCTATTGTTAATGGCATTCCTACTTTTATCTGTTCTAGGGCTACGCCTCTAATCATTCCTGGGATTCTCAAGCCGTTTTCAAGTTGGACTATGCCCACGGCGTATGGCGCCATTCCCTGAAATTGGGGTGGTGCCACATGAACAACCGTATATGTCAACAATTTTCCTTTATGTGGAAGCTCAACCCATTCAAACTCCTTCGAAAAGCACTTGTCGCACAAGGGCCTCGGAGGAAGATGCACTTTTCCGCATTTTTTACATTTTCCGCCCATGAGCTTTCCTTGACTTATGTATTTGTAGAATTGTTCTACTGTGAAGGGAGCTTGCTCGCTCATCATTTAGCCCCTCCTATAAATGTGAACTGTGGCTGTGGCGCCTGAACCACCCACATTATGAGTTAAGCCTATTTCAGCATCCTTCACCTGCCGCTTGCCCGCTTGTCCAGTCATCTGCAAACACATCTCGTAGGCTTGCGCCGTCCCCGTTGCGCCCACTGGATGACCCTTAGCTTTTAGGCCGCCGCTAGTGTTCACTGGAATTCTTCCTCCAAGCTTTGTTTCTCCACTTTCGACAAGGCGTCCGCCCTCGCCAGGCTTGCAGAAGCCCAAATCCTCGTAGGCTATTATCTCGGCTATTGTGAAGCAGTCGTGGACTTCCGCCACATCCATGTCTTCTGGTTTCACACCTGCCATTTCATAGGCTTTTTTAGCTGCTAGTTTGGCGGCTGCAAGCGAAGTGAAACCTTCCCTCTCATAAATGCCTATGGTGTCGCTGGCCTGTCCGCTCCCAATTATGTGCACTGGCATGTCTGTGTATTTTTTGGCTAATTCTGGCTTTGCCAGAATCAAGCAGCTCGCCCCATCAGTGATTAACGAGCAATCATACAGCTTAAGGGGCCAAGCAATAACCCGTGAACCTAAAGCGGTTTCAAGGGTTATCTCCTTCTGCATGTGAGCCTTCGGGTTTAGACGTCCGTGATAATGGTTTTTCACGGCAACCATGGCCAGTTGCCGCTCGGTCGTGCCATACTCATGCATGTGCGCCGTTGCCATCAACGCAAACAATCCAGGAAAAGTTATGCCATGCCACTGCTCGAAGGGATAATCAGAAGCCATAGCCAAAAATTCCGTGACCTCAGGCGTGGTTCTATGGGTCATTTTCTCCACTCCGCCAACCATAACAACGTTGCATAAGCCTGAAAGCACCGCGTAAATCGCAGCCCTCAAGGCTGCTCCGGAAGAAGCACATGCGGCTTCTGTTCTTGTGGCTGGTATATGCAATAGTCCAGCCCAGTCAGCTATAGTTGCGCCTGTGTGTCCCTGATGCTCGTAGGATTCGCCCATATGCCCAACAAACAAAGCTTGTATGTCCTTTTTAGGGTCTAGGTTTGGACAGCGGTCAAACGCTTCTTTGGCTGCTTCTGCAAAGATTTCCCTCGCATAAAGGCCTTCCAGCTTTCCAAATTTTGATAAGCCAGCAGAAACTATTGAGACAAGGGGTTTACCCTTCAAGTACAATTTCTCCTTTTTGGCTATGGCTAAGGGAGAGACGAATAGTATTTAAACAAGTATTTAAGTTTCCTTAATACTTTTCAGAATTTTTCACGAAAGTTTTATGTAAACAAGCTTTTACATTATAGCTCTCCAAAATTGAGAAAGGAAGGAAATAGAAATGAGTGAAGTTGCAATTGTTGGTGTTGGTTGTGTTGGCTTTCGACCGATAACTCCTGAACTTTCCTACAAAGAACTGATGTTTGAAGCTGCTGTAAAAGCCTACGAGGATGCAGAGGGGATTAACCCGCGGAAAGACGTTGATGTTTTCGTGACGTGCGCTGAGGATTACTTGGAAGGCTTCAGCATATTCGATGAGTTCGTCCCAGACCAGTTGGGCGCTGCACTACGCCATCTCTTCACGGTTTCTGGCGACGGCATGCTTGGGCTGGCAACAGCTTACATGCTCATCAAAACCAGACAATTCGACACCGTTGTTGTTGAGGCCCACAGCAAAGCCTCAGATATACTCACGTACATGGACATCGTTGCCTTCGGCCTAGACCCGATATTCAATAGGCCACTAGGAGGACACCCATACTACGTTGCGGGGATGGAGATGCAACGCTACATGCATGACACAGGCACAACCGTGGAGCAGTGCGCCCAAGTTGTTGTGAAAAACAAGAAAAACGCCATAGAAAACCCATACGCAGCCTACGGCTCAAACATAACCCTAGATCAAGTTTTATGCTCAGACATATGTTTCCACCCACTGAAAAAGTTGGAGATAAGCACACCAGCAGACGGCTGTGTAGTAATGGTTTTAGCCTCGGAGAATGCCGCAGAAAAACTTACAAACAATCCCATCTGGGTTAAGGGTGTCGGATGGTGCACTGAAACCCCAAATTTAGAGACACATGATTGGACAAGGGCAGAGTACACGCGACTGGCTGCTGAAATGGCATATAAGACAGCAAAAATAAGCAATCCATGGAAGGAAATAGACTTCGCAGAAGTTCACGATTTGTTCGCCTACAAGGAACTTCAACACATTGAAGCACTAAAACTGTGCGAGTATGGCGAAGCTGGAAAACTAACAGAAGAGGGAATCACATCCCTAGACGGCGAATTCCCAGTAAACCCCTCCGGAGGCTTGCTTGGAATGGGATACGGATTGGAGGCTTCTGGAATGCAAAAACTTCTCGAAGCCGTTCTGCAGTTGAGAGGCGAAGCAGGCTCAAGGCAGATACTAGATGCAGAGGTCGGCTTGGCACAAGCTTGGCGTGGAATTCCAACGGCAACCGGGGTCGTGGCTGTTTTAAGCAATGTCAAGTGAGGTGAAAAATGAAATGTTTGGAAAGAAAAGAGTTGCAATCGTTGGAGCTGGCTTAACCCTATTCAGAAGAAACCTAAAAGAAACTGGCAAGGAACTGTCCTACGAAGCAGCGAAGATGGCTCTCGACGCTACTGGATTAGAGTTGCGAGACATGCAAAGCGTTGTGATGGGTTCGGCGCCAGACGCCTTCGACGGAGTTCATATGAAAGGCGAATATTTGGCTGATGGAGCAGGAGCCTACAACAAGCCATACTCAAGGGTTTTTGTCGGCGGCGGAACAGGTGTTTTCACGCCTCTTGCGGGCTGGTGGCACGTTGCTTCTGGGCAGTTTGACACATGCTTGGTTGTCAGCGAAGAGAAGATGTCCTCTTGCTATCCGCATCCGCAATTCGCTTTCACAACGATATTCGACCCAATCCTTGAACGACCAATAGGAATGAACCTAGTTTGGATATTCGCATTAGAAATGCACCGCTACATGCACAAACACAACATTAAGAAAGAACAAATAGCCCTGGTTTCCGTCAAAAACAAGCGAAACGCCCTAGACCATCCATGTGCTCAATTAGGTGCAAACATAACGGTTGAAGACGTTTTAAACTCTGAAATTATGTGCTGGCCGGTTCAACGCTTAGATGTCAGCCCAACAAGCGACGGCGCCGCAGCGGTTGTGCTGGCTTCGGAGGATGTTGCAAAAGAGGTTACTGATAACCCTGTTTGGATTGACGGTGTGGGCTGGTGCATCGACTCTACGCATTGGACAAATCGTGACTTGTACTATCCGGATTACGTGGAGTGCGCGGCTCGCATGGCCTACAAAATGGCTGGAATCAAAAACCCGCCGAAAGAGATTGATGTGGCTGAACCCTACGACCCGTTTGACTATAAAGAGCTTCACCACATGGAAGGCTTATTACTTTGCAAGAAGGGGGAAGCGCCGAAACTGACAGCTGAGGGCGTAACCCAAAGAGACGGCGATTTACCAATAAATCCTTCTGGCGGATTGTTAGGCGTTGGCAACCCAATAGCGGCGGCGGGCACGATGAAAGTTTGCGAAATCTTCTGGCAGCTGCGCGGCGAAGCGGGAAAAAGGCAGATTCCAGCCGACCCGAGAACAGGCTTGGCGCAAGCATGGGGCGACCTAATGCAGTACGGCTCAGTAATCGTTTTGAGGCGTTAAAGGAGGAAATAGAAAGATGAGCGCTAAAATTAAGAACTATCCGGGTGAAGCCCTAGAAACAAAAGACGTTAAGGAAGGGAAGGTTCCAACCGAAAAGTTTAGGCCAAAAGCGAAATTTGCTTGGAGCGCTGGCATAGCTATGAGCAGATTTCTGGAAGAACTAAAGAATGGAAAGATAATTGCAACAACCTGCAGTAAATGTGGGCGCATCATGGTTCCGCCTAGAATATACTGTGAAAAATGCTATACGCCAACGGACGGCTGGACCTATGTAAGGGATACGGGCGTAATCAACACTTATTCGGTTTCATTCCTAGCGGCAGACGCATCCAGATTGAAAGAGCCGATAATTGTTGCCATTATAAATTTGGACAGCGCATCTGAAGGAATGGGAATAATCCACAGAATTGGCGAAGTGAAGGACTGGAAGGAGGTCAAGTTTGGAATGAAAGTCAAAGCCGTTTGGAAGCCGCCTGAAGAACGGGTTGGCGCAATCACAGACATAAAATACTTCAAGCCAATAAGGGAGTGAAAGCATGAGTTTGGAGAAAATAATAAATCCTTTAAATGTACGCCACTGGCTCGGCGACATGGAAGCAGACTATGTTTATACACTGGGTGTTGCAGGCGAACGCTTCTTTAAGGAGATAAAGGAAAATGGAAGGATAATGGGTGCTAAATGCCCACGCTGTGGCATAGTGTTTGTTCCGCCGAGAATGTACTGCGAGCAATGCTTCGCAAAACTTGAGGAATGGGTCGACGTAGGCAAGAAAGGCGTAATCCACACATTCACAATAGCCACAATAGATGTTGACGGCTCAAAACTTGAAAAACCAGTCATATACGCGCTGATAAAGTTCGAAGGAGCCCACGGCGGATTAATTCACAAAATAGGCGAAACAGACACTGTAAGCATAGGCATGAAAGTCGAAGCAGTCCTTAAACCGCCACAGGAAAGGAAAGCCTCCATAAACGACATAAAATACTTCAAACCAACAGAATAACCCAAACTCCATTCTTTTTTATAACACTAATGAAAAATATGCAACTTAAACACGATGGTGAAAACGAATGAGATGTTGGTTTTGTGTTACTAACCCGTACAACTGGCTTATTGTAAAACAAAATAAAATATGGGGAGTGGATTACCGTTACAGAAAGACAATAAAAGATAGAGTTAGTGAAGGAGATATGCTTGTTTTTTATGTGCTCCAAAACATGAGGAGCGGACTTAAGAGATATATTCAGGATAGCGGGCTGACAGATCAGCAATTGGGAGAGTTAGAGTTAACACGAGGATGTGTTATGGGGCTCTGGGAAATTTCTAGTCGGTACCTTGAAGATAATGAATACATTGGATGGGTAAACAGAGATGGAAGCCCCGAGGTATATCCTCATCGGAGAAAAATATCACTATGTTGGGAACCTCAAAAACCTGTTTCACTAAAGCCTAATACCGAGATTTTTGATGAGCTTATTTTCATAACGGACAAAACACGAAGTTGGTATAATATACTGTATTCTTCAATGACATTAATCTCTCATGAAGATCTGCAAATCTTCAAGAAATTCTGTAAATGAAATACACTTGCGTAGCAAACATTGTAAAAAACATCTATATAAGAACTTTTTTATTTGTCAGATAACAATTGTCTCAAAAAATGAGACGAACATGATATGCTTAGAAGAGCGTGCGAAGAGTTGCGTTCACTAGTTTTACGCATTGTCTCTCATTTTCGTAAGCTCGAGATAGCAGGGCTCCGACATCATATGCAATTTGAGATGTTGGTATCCCGCTTTCTAAGGATTCTCTAAAAATTTGACGAAGATTTGCGTAACATTTTGAAGCTTCAACCATTGAACTGCCAGCTTCTTTTAATTTTTCCAGATTCAATTCAGTGGACGCATGCGATAGGAATTTCGCTATGTCTTTGCGGTTCTGTTCCGATACTCTAAAGGTGAAGAACGCCCATTCGCCCATCGAGTTCCTCATCGAAGGGTCGTTCTTCCGTAGAAGAATAGGAATTTCTCTGCTTGCCCTTCTTAATCCTGCCAGACCCCGAGAGCCACTCCTGGTGTTTAGATTCTTCAACGCTCTATTAAGAGCCCGTATCAAAATATCCCTCATGTCTGGCTTGCTCTTCCTTCCTGTTACCACGAGCATTGGACACCGCAATGATTGAATTTCCCATAGTTTTTCCATCCATCCAACTCTGAAGTTAGGAACAGGGAGTTCTGCGTCTTTTTTGTGCCAATCTGGGTGAGGGTCATTAACGTATAAAACCTCATCATTTCGAAAGCCAGTGATCACCACGTAATGATCGACCACGCCACCAACGCTTCTCATAATTTCATATTCTTTATTGTAGCTCAGCCAACCCATATGAGATATGATGAGCACAGGTGTATCATTCCTTAAAAACTCTTTTAAAGTCGAAAGGGCTTCTTCCCAACTTTTTCCTTCATCATAAATATAGGAATAACCATGCTCTTCGAGAAAAGTCAACAGACAGTCTAGTGGGTAAATACCAAAACTTAGCTTAATGAAATCGGGTTTTGGAAAGTAGCCTAAGCCAAAGAACTGCCCAGACGCACAGCCCATATACCAAGCCTCATAAGCGTCACCAAGTCTCCTCAAAATCATGGAGAGGCTGTCTATGTGGCAATATTGAGCGTTAGAATGCACTAGAGGAACATCCAATTTTATATTTTCACGATCTGAAATCATGTAACTCCCGCATTGATTATTGCTTTTTCCCGATAACTACGAAGAATGATCGCATAGATATAAAAGTATGAGTTCGCATTTTTTGTGGATTCTTAGTGATATCCGTTATTCTGTCGACTGTTTTGCGGAGATATGCTTCAAACTCTTCTCTAGATATTCCATAATCTTCCATGGCTTTCTTCTCTTCCTCGCTCCAAGACGTTAACTCGGGTAACGATTTCTTATAATAATCCACTAACTCCTCAATTGGGTATTTATTCTCCCATGTGAGCGGGCTGGTTGGAAGCAAGTATCCATAAGCCTCAATTTGCTTTAGTTGAGCTTTTATAAAAATTGACGGAAGCTTTGATCCTATGCAGAGGTCTGCACCATAAATTTCCTTAAATGCCTTAATAAGTGCAGCGTTGAATTTATACGCCAGTTCATCATACCTTTCATCAAATGGGTTATAGATCACGCATCCTCTATAATCCGGTTCTACAGCCACAACTCTTCCATTAGGCTTTGTTACTCTAACCATTTCACGCAGAGCCTTCAACGGATTTCCAAGAACATAAAGCAAAGTGTGGCAAGCAACGGCATCAGCAAAATCTTCTGGAAAAGGAAGCCTATAAGCACTTGCACTTTTGAATTCTATCAAAGGAGTTAAACCTTCCTTTTCGGCTAACTCTCGAGCAGAACGCAGAAGCTTTTCGTCGATGTCAACTCCGATAACCCTGCCCTGTCCTTGTAAGCCTTTGGCGATCAGTCTTGTAAAAAACCCTGATCCACACCCAATATCAACAGCGGTAATTCCAGGCTCAACTCCCAGATGCCTGTAAAGTGCAGTAATGAGTTCGCCGCTCCACAGATACTTTCCTCTAAGCTCTAAGCCTTCCGAAGTCCACACATACTTTTTCTTCATCTGTTGTGCCTCTTACACACCCAAATTAAAGACATAGTCTCTTTTCTAAGTATTTAACGGAGTACGGCGGGAAACTTCCCTTTTCCACCAGAGTGATAAGCTTTCTTAATTCTGTCTTTGCCATATCGTAAAGTCGTTTCGTAATCCAACCTTTAACGAAAACGCTTTCCAACTCCTCTTCATCTAGCACCTTAAACCTAAGGTCAGGTGAAACCCAGAGGTCTAGAAACAAGTCAATAAGTTCAACACCGCCATCATCCAATAGCTTCGGGGGTGTAACAATGTCACAGTAGTATCCAGTGTGCCTTCCCCGCAAATCTCTTATTTTACCAACCGTAAACCACCTTCCCATCAACTCGAAATATACGATTTGAAAACCAGGCGCAAGAACAGCCTCCCCATCAAACGTAACCGAATGCGCTGATGTGATTTGAGACTTGCCAACGATAACTCTTTCAGATTTGTAAATCAGGTCGTCGTAGATGTCCAAAACCTGATCGGGCAACCTAATATATCGCAGATGAAGTTTTGGAGTTGACTCCCACGAGGTTTCATTTCTTTTTGTCAATGAACTTTTCAACTTCACAAACGAGAATCTAGTTCAGAGCGTTAAAAATTTAACCTTGCAAACCAACGAATCTTAAGCTAAAACATTTTTTATGCAGATGGCCAGATACAGTTAACTCTACAACTTTATCGAGGCGAATACGATGGAAAACGCAAGCAACCATAGTCATGTTGTGAATAAAACATTAGAAGCCATAAAACGCAATGGATTTAGGGCTATCTACGCAAAAAATCGAAAAGAAGCTCTGCAACGCATTATTGAAGAAATCCCACAAGAAGCAACAGTAGGGGCGGGAGACTCTCTAACTTTAGAAGAGATTGGCGTTTTTGAGGAGTTAAAGAGAAGAGGCTATAGATTGCTTTGGCCCTTCGATGAGAAAGTTGCGAAAGAGGAGAGAAGAAAAGTGGCACGAAAAGCCTTGTTAGCAGATGTATTCTTGTCCGGTTCAAACGCACTAACTATGGATGGAAAAATTGTCAATATTGACGCCACCGGGAATAGGGTTGCAGGTATGATTTTCGGACCGAGAAAAGCGATGGTCGTCGTTGGAGTAAACAAGATAGTTAAGAATGTGGAAGAAGCTTTGGACAGAATCAGAAAAGTGGCGGCACCGTTAAACGCAAAAAGAATAAGAAAAGAACGAGGTTGGGAACTGTTACCCTGTGTTGAGGCTGGCAAATGCTTAGACTGTGACGCAGAGAACAGAATATGCAACATAACTGCCATAATTGAAAAGAAGCCCAGAGCAATAGACATGGTGATAATAATTGTGGAAGAAAAACTCGGACTATAATCAACTTGATGCTAATATTTTCTTTTGATAAGGGCGCTTCTTGACTTTTTTTCGTTTGCCCAGTTCACTCAGCCTTTTCATCCACATGCCTCTGACATACAAGGCCCCGACACCTGGCTCAACGACTGCTTCTATGCCAACGGGCTTATGCTTCCTCTTCTTCTGTGACTTTTTACGAGGCATATTGCTTTATTTGTTAGAATTTGAATATAAAGATCATTAACTTTGATGTTGAAGTTGATGGTTCTGGACCGATAAGAAAATATCTTTTTAGGTTTGATACCGATATGTTAGTCAAACGCTAAGCAGTTCAATGTGGAGGCACAACACGGTAATGTTTGGCAAAGAAGAAATAGAAAAAATAAAGCAGAAGCGGGAACACTGGGAAAAGACAACGCTGCCCAACTGGGTTAAACAGTGTCCGGAAAGGAGAAAAGAATTCCGAAATCATTCGGGCATGCTGATAAAGGGCATCTACACACCGGAAGATGTTAAAGCGTTGGATTACCTGCGGGATTTGGGGTTCCCAGGCGAGTATCCCTTCACCCGCGGCTTGCACGCAACAATGTACCGGGGCCGCTTATGGACTATGCGGATGTTTTCAGGCTTCGGCACAGCGGAGCAAACGAACCAACGATTCAAATACCTTCTAAAAGAGGGTGAAACAGGCTTGAGCATAGCCTTTGACTATCCGACAATAATGGGTTATGATTCAGACCACCCTGTGGCAAGGGGAGAAGTTGGCATATGCGGAGTAGCAGTCTCATCGCTAAAGGACATGGAAATCCTATTAGACGGAGTACCACTCGATAAAGTTACAACTTCTATGACTATAAATGGTCCGGCGGCCATGCTGCTTGCCATGTACGTAGCTGTAGGAGACAAGCAAGGCGTGTCTAGAGAGAAGATTGGAGGGACAACACAAAACGACATGTTGAAGGAGTATTACGCCCAGAAACTGAGCATATTTCCTCCGAAGCCTTCAGTGAAACTCGTGACGGATATAATAGAGTATTGTGCCCGTCACCTGCCAAGGTGGAACCCCATAAGTATAAGCGGATACCATATAAGAGAAGCAGGCTCAACCGCTTTGCAAGAATTAGCCTTCACGCTTTACGGTGGCATAGCCTATGTAGAGTCCACGGTAGAAAGAGGGTTAAAGGTGGATGATTTCGCTCATCGCTTGTCATTCTTCTTCGCATCCCACAACGACTTCTTCGAAGAGATAGCCAAATTCCGAGCAGCCCGCAGACTTTGGGCAAAAATAATGAAAGAGCGGTTCCACGCTAAAAACCCGAGGTCCATGTGGATGCGAATGCACGTTCAAACTTCAGGCTGCACCCTCACGGCACAGCAACCACAAAACAACATTGTACGCACCACAATTCAAGCCTTAGCAGCAGTCCTAGGCGGAACCCAATCTTTACACACAAACTCCTTTGACGAGGCATTATGCTTGCCAACAGAAGAATCCGTAAGAGTAGCATTAAGAACTCAGCAAATAATAGCTCATGAAAGCGGAGTGGCAAACACCGTAGATCCGCTCGCAGGCTCCTACTACGTGGAAGCCCTAACAAACGAGATGGAACAAAAAGCCATGGAGTACATTCAAAAAATAGATGACATGGGCGGAGCCATAGTAGCCATAGAAAAGGGATTCTTCCAGAAAGAAATCGCTGACAGCGCCTACAAATACCAAAGGGAAGTGGATGAGAAAAAACGCATAGTAGTTGGCTTAAACGAATATGCAATTGAAGAGGAAAAGTGTCCGATAGAGCTCTTGAGGGTAGACCCGAAAGTGGAAAAAGAACAGGTTACAAAACTCCAAAAACTAAAAGGGGAAAGAGACAACAGAAAAGTGAAGGAAGCACTTGAAAAACTCCATTATGCTGCGGAGAAGGATGAAAACCTCATGCCAATGATAATTGAAGCGGTAAAAGCCTACGCAACGCTGGGCGAAATTACTGATGTGCTGCGAAAAGTTTACGGAGAATATAAAGAATTAATCATAATTTAAAGAGGCGAAATAAAATGCAAAGCAAGAGAAAAATTAGAGTTTTAATCGCTAAACCAGGACTTGACAGCCACGACAGAGGAGCCAAAGTGGTAGCCAGAGCCCTAAGAGATGCTGGAATGGAAGTAATCTACACGGGTTTAAGGCAAACTCCAGAACAAATCGTTCAAACAGCCCTCCAGGAAGACGTGGACGTTATAGGTTTAAGCATTCTCTCAGGCGCCCATAAGGCATTGTTCCCGAGAATAATGGAACTTCTAAGGCAAGAGGGCTTAATGGATATAATGGTCTTCGCGGGGGGCATAATCCCAGAAGAAGACATAAAGGAAATGAAAAAGCTTGGAGTAAAAGAAATATTTGGACCCGGAACACCGACAGAAAAGATAATACAATTCGTCTTTGAAAACATGCCAAAAAGAACCTAAACCTAAGAAGTGCAAAAGTTTTGGCAAAAATTGAAGAAATAACGCGAGGAGTGCTGGCTGGAGACCGCAGAAGCATAGCAAGAGCCATAACCATCATCGAAAACAATACAGCGGAAGCAAAAAAACTGATAGCCTCGATCTACCCCCGCACGGGAAAAGCCCACATAATAGGATTAACAGGTCCAAGTGGCTCTGGAAAAAGCACTCTCATTGAAAAAATTGTGCGGGAATATAGGCGGAGAGGCAAAACTGTAGGCGTCATAGCCGTAGACCCTACAAGTCCATTTACGGGTGGTGCCTTTCTAGGTGACAGAATTCGAATGCAAGAGCTAAGCACAGATCAAGGCGTCTTTATACGTAGCATGGCAACCCGCAATTATTCGGGAGGATTAGCAAAAGCAACAAAAGACGCTGTCAAAGTTTTGGATGCTGCTGGCAAAGACATAATCCTAGTTGAAACAGTTGGTGCTGGGCAGTCCGAAGTGGAGATAATAAAGGTGGCGCAAACAACAGTTGTTGTTCACGCGCCGGGTTTAGGGGATGAAATACAGGCCATAAAGGCTGGATTGATGGAGATAGCCGACATCTTTGTAGTGAACAAGGCTGACAGGGAAAACGCAGACAAAGCCGTAACGGACATTCAATCAATACTGCAACTAAATAACAAGGAAACTGCATGGAAACCGCCTATCCTAAAAACAACAGCCCTAACAGGTGAAGGCGTCCCACAACTTATTGAAAAACTGGAAGAACATAGGCGATTTCTAGAAAAGGAAACAGAGCGTAAAAGAACCCTGGGGAAAGCCGAAGCCGAACTCATCGAAGCCATAGAAGAAAAAGTGGTAGGGTCAATAATAGAAGACTTAAAGAAGCAAGGGAAATTTGAGGAACTTTTGCAGAAAATTATTGAAAGGAAGATAGACCCAGCCTCCGCTGCTGAAAAACTTCTGCGCGGAAAATTTAAGAAGGCTGAATGATGCCTAAACTTGAAAAAGGACTTGTTCAGGTTTATACTGGAAATGGGAAGGGCAAGACTTCAGCGGCTTTTGGACTCGCTTTAAGAGCCATAGGCAGAGGATTAAAAGTCTACATAATCCAATTCATAAAGGGCGGGTTCGACTACGGCGAACTATACATAATAGACAAGCTTCCGAACCTCAAGCTTAAAGCCTTCGGCAGAGGGAAATTCGTGACACAAAAGCCACCAGGAAAAGAAGACATTAAACTTGCCGAGGAAGCCCTTCAACTAGCCAAGGGGGTTGTTGAAAGCAGAGAATACGATTTGGTTATCCTAGACGAAATTAACGTAGCCCTAAACCTGAAACTGATAAGTCTTGAAAAAGTTTTGGAACTAGTAAGGAGCAAGCCTAAACACGTTGAGCTTGTGCTAACTGGACGTTACGCACCCAGCGAAATAATTGAAGCCGCTGACTTGGTCACAGAGATGAGAGAGGTTAAACACCCATACAACAAGGGTTTTCAAGCTAGAAAAGGAATAGAATATTGAATTTGCTACGCTCAGATTCTTGCGGTGATTTTTGAAACTATTTTACGTAGGGCTCATTTATCCAAACCCTTGTTCCTTCGGTGTCCATACTTGCTTTCAGCCACATTGGCAGTGGCACATTGGGCGTAAAGTGTCCAAAATCCATACCCGCGATAATTGGAAAATCAAATTCCCTCGTCACATCTAAAACAACGTTCTTAACCTCGCGAGTAATGTCTTTTGTTACCTTGGCTTCTTCGCCTCTGATCTTACCGACTAGCATGCCTTTCGTTCTCTCAAATAAGCCAGCCTCTCTGAATTGAACTAGTCTTTGGTCGATGTGATCCAATGGTTGTGCCATGGCTTCCCAAAAGAAAATAATGTCTTGATTCAGTTTCGGGAAGTATGGTGTTGCGAGCAATGCTTGTAGACTTGGAATGTTTCCACCGAATAGTCTACCTTTAGCCTTGCCTTCTCGCCATGCTTCCCAGCGTGTGAATGCTGGCAACAACCCCAATGGTTCAGCGGTCCTAGTGACCTTGAAGAAAAGATCCATTTCATATTTGGCTTCTTTGGTGTCCATGTCCGCTCCGAACCCGAAAACGACATCTGTCTGATGAAGACCGACAAGACCGGTCTTCGCCAGGAAAGCCACGTGAAAGGTTGTAATGTCGCTCATTCCAGAGAAGATCTTAGGGTTCGCTTTGATTATATCAAAATCTAAATAGCGCAGAGTTCGAATTGCGACTTGCCCGCCTAAAGCGCAGATGATTGCTTTGACTTCCTTGTCTGCAAACATGCTGTTAATGTCATCGGCTCTTTGAATGTCGGTTCCAGCCATATAGCCCCTGTGCTGAAGCCTAACAGTTTTTCCTTCCTTCACCTTAAAACCAAGCCTTTTGAGATTCTCAGCTCCACGATTATACATATTTTGAAAAGGCAAGACTGGATGGGAAGGTGCAACCACTCCAATGGTATCGCCAACCTCAAGTTTTGACGGCTTCAAAAGTTTCATATTGATCACATTAACGAGAGAAAAGATTCAATAATATTTTAATGTTTACTGAAATTAGTCCGTTTTTTCCTTTTCCGTCTTAAGACGTTTGGCTTAGTGGGATATTAGCAAAATTTTTAACAAACCTCTTCCGATTCTCTGTAACATGGACATTGATGTAGAGGAACTATGCGGATTTCTTGTTAAAGCGAAAATTAACACCTACGCAGGTGGCAGAGAACTCTAAGTTTTGGGGAGTGATTTAATGAATGAGCTTTTTGTTCAGACTACAGATGAAGTCGCTTATGATTTCATAGAGTTTGCGAAGGCGGGCCGTTACGGAATTGAAATAACCTCCTTTGCTCTTCCATGGATACTTGACGGGGACTGGGAAACTCTCCTTCGGTCTTATAAGCAAGCCTTGAAAGATTTTGGAAATGAGGTGGCAATTCACGGAGTTTTCATGGAGAATTTTAGGGCGTTACTCGACACGTGTCATGCTAACATTTCTCCAAGATGCCGATCGAAAGATGGGTTGAAATCCTTGCAGACCATCTTGCATATATTCACTTAAACAACCACGGGGATTTCGACAGCAACCTCGTGCCAGGAGAGGGAAGCATTGATTGGGACGAGTTCTTTGAGGCATTAAAACGTTATGGGCTAAAACCCCGAATGTGCCTTGAAGTTGAGGCTTACGGAAACCGCTCAAAGCTTGAGAACACAAAGATAGCCATAGAATATCTAAAGAATATGAGGTTTTATCCCTTTTAAGTCACCGTGCTCACCCTGTTGAATTACCACACTTTGGAAGAATTTCCTTGTGCTGTTATTTGTTTTTGTACTCCTCACGTGGTGGAGAGAATGTGTCAACTACAACTGATTTTTCTAAGGCTTCAAGTGAATGCAGCATGTTTCCTCTTATCAAGTATGAATCTTCCGCTTGAATTATACCTAAGTCCTCATTTCCTGTCTTAAGCCTCAACTTCCCTTCAACAACATATCCAACCTGCTCGCTAGAATGTTTATGGAATAGAACAACGTCGCCCTTCTCATAGTACATAACCGTGCACATAATATTTGCTCCCGTTGCAAGAGTCTTAAACGTCACACCCAACGCTTTCTTCAATGGAACATCAGCTGGTCTAACAATCATCAAATTAACCTCCTAACAAACCAAACCATGTGAATGAATATTTGTTTTTCCATCCTAAGAAAGCTTAAATTTTCCTTATTTTCAAGCTGTCTCCTAAACAACAGCATGATAAGGTTCGGTTTTTCTGATATTACATGTTTATTTTCTGATTGTGGGCGGGATAGCTATTAAGGTCTGTGTTCGACGAACACCCCTAAGGCGCTGGATTTTTTCGATTATTTTCCCAAGATCCTCCATCTTTAGGAACTCCACGTAAGCCACGGCGTCAAATTGTCCTGTTACTGCGTGGGCCATTTTAACTCCTTCGATTTTGAGTGTGGCTTCTGCGACTGCCCATATCATGCCGGGTTCTGTGTTGATGAGAATGTAGGCTTCCAAACAGTGTCCCCTAATCTGATTAGTTCTGTTTTCAAAGCATAAAAAACTTAAGAAACGTTCTAGTTTCTTAGGAGCGCTTTTTCAAGAAGTTTTCAAGAGCCTTTCTAATTTCTTTTAATGGTAAAGGTACGCGGTGAAATTCTGGTTTGAAAGGATGCGTTTCGCTTTCCAGCAGTTCAGTTAGACTCGCATAGTAAGCTTCGAATTCTTCTGGGCTGTTGCTTCTGAACTTGAATGTGGCAATGCTGCTTTTCGGCGACTCCCAGCGCTTGTCATATGCAAAAACTGGATGTGCATCGCCGAATTTCTCGACGCTTCTTTCAATTAGAATATCTTTATCAACATTTAATATGACGAGCAATTTATTGACAGGCTTAACCCTTGTTGTTAGCAGAAACTGGCGTGTGATATTATCCGGGGCTGTTGAGTCAATTACGACGCTGTAGCCATCTCCAAGCAGCATATCTCGCATCTCCGCAATCATGGAATATACTAGTAACTCATTGCGGCACGGATAAGCCTCGTTGAAAAGCATTTCCCTCAGTTCATCAACACCCACCCTAGCAAAATGCGGGTTATCAGTAACAAGACGCCTAGCAAGCATGGATTTTCCAGCTCTGGGATAACCGCTTAAGACAATATTCCATAATCCCTTAGCAACACCACCCATCATGACTCACCAGCACGAATTACTTTTTAATCAAGCATTTTTTAGTTATCACAAATTAAGATCACCACTTTAAAAGTTAAACATTAATTATTCAATAATGGAAAATTTTCCTAGAAGCGAAATTCCAGAACTATTATTGTCAATAGCAAGAACAGAAGAAAAAGCATACAATTCAATAAAAAGAATCTATGAATAAGTACTAAAAGGCGATAAACACTCCAAATTCTCCATGCACAATAGTCTTCGAAGAGCGAAGTGCTTATCAGGTCTGGATTTCTTCTCCTTTTTTACAAATGAGGAGTAATGGAGTTTTAGCTGATGTATGTTATCTGCGTTGTTTTCGGTTGTTCTCCATGGCTTCCCCATGCTAAGACCCAGTCGTTCGGGTCGTTTGTTATGGAATTTCTGAGCATCGTAATGTGTGAGTGCCCCGCTGCTTTTGCGACTTTGAAGTTTTCCAGCAGGCTTTTCAAGAGTTCTTGGCTCCAGTTGCACACCATTGACGCTTCCTTCCCATGTTGATCTGTTACTATGAGATGGAGAAAGTAATCGCCTACTGGAATTTCTTTGACTGGGCATGTCTCATCCACTTTCTGCATAACTGCAATTGTGTGCACACGAAAGCTGTTTCTTCGCTCCTTTATTATTAGGTGGAAGCCATTTCCAACGAATGCGTTCATGAACTTCTCCATTAACTCAAGCTTGCTCATGTTTTCCCCTTTTTAATTTCTAGAAGCTGCAGGATTATAAGATGTATTCCGAAAAGTGGTATGTTTTAGAGCATATCATATATAGCGATTCGTAAGACGCAATATTTATTAATTTGTGTTGCCTCTGTTACTGCATAAGAGGTGAACATTTGTGCAAGTAGAACCAACAATCGTTGAAACAGAAGCTCCAGCTTTTATAAGTGAAGAAGAAAAGATCGAACAATTCGCTAGACTTGCCCAGCCTTCAGTAGTAGCTGTAGGTATAGGCGGTGCTGGATCCAACGTAATAACATGGGTTAAGGAAAAAGGCATAGCCGGAGGTAAACTTGTTGCAGTGAACACCGACGCAAATCATTTAAGAATTAGCAGGGCTGACAGAAGAATTCTGATAGGTGCGAACCTCACCAAAGGATTAGGTTGCGGCGGCTACCCGGAGTTAGGGGAGAGAGCCTTACGTGAAAGTGCAGATGATGTTGCTAAGGAAGTATCAGAGGCAAACATAATATTTCTGGTGGCTGGACTAGGTGGAGGAACAGGAACAGGCTCTTCAATTGCCTTAGCAGAAGAACTACGTAAAAGATACTTAGGGTCAGCAGTCCCGCATCTAATTATAGGAGTAGTTACCCTCCCCTTTGATGTTGAAACGGCTAGAATGTCCGTAGCGAAGAAAGGATTGGACAGTCTAAAGAGATCGTGTGACACCGTCGTAGTGATTGACAACAACAGGCTTGTTAAAGTAGCTGGAAACTTACCCTTTAGAGAGGCATTAGGCGTAGCTAACACCACTATCGGGAAATTTGTTAAAGGTGTAACTGAAACAATAACTACGGCGAGCTTAATTAACCTAGACTACGCGGACCTGAGGACCATAATGCAGGGAGCCGGACTTGCATCAATAGGGATCGGAGACGGTGCTGGAGAAGGCAGAGTAGAGCAAGCAGTCGAAAGGGCCTTAAATGGGCGACTCCTCGACATAGAAGATGTGACAAAGGCGCGTGGTCTACTGATACATGTTGCTGGCGGAGAAGACCTAACCCTCTTCGAGGTTAATCACGCAGCCGAAATCATGAAACGTTCTGTACCTCCAAAGGCAAAGATAATCTGGGGTGCAAGAGTGGACAAGGAATTGCAGGGATCCGTTTCCGTTATGGCCGTTGTAACTGGCGTAGAAAGCGCATTCCTAAAGCGGCGTGAAAAACGTTTAGGACCAATTAAACTGCGCTAAACTCTCCCTTTTTCTTTATTAGAGACGAATCGACTGGTAGATTCACTTTTCTTCCTCGCAATGCAAAGATATCTAGTTGCCTAAAACACGTATCACTCTTTATGATCAGCGTAACCCGAGGGACGGAGCTAAACTGTTCAGAAATCGCAAGTGAAAAATTAGCGAGCAACTTCTAAGATTAATGGATAAATTTCCCCAATCACATACTCTAAATACTTGTTCTTGTCCGTTGAGTTAAATATAGTTATGGAAGCATCTCTTGTAATACCCACGACATAACCGTGCTCTCTTGACCGTGCAACCACGTACCACAAGTCGCCATGTCTAGAATAGTCTTCAAAAAGGGACGTGTTTATTAAATCAGGTCCATACAACGAAAGCTTGTTCACGTTTGGGATGTCAACGTTATCAAAAAATGTGATTTTCGTGTCTTCTGGATTTTTTAGGTGAAAATTCCTTAGGGTTTCTGGCGGTATTCTGGCTTCAACTACGCCGCCTATCTTTTCGAAGAGGATTTCGCTCAGCTTGTTTGCTATGAAGTTTGCTAGGCGTTTCTTCTCGACAACCGTCAAAAATGTGATGTCTTCCTTCTGGGCGAAGCTGAAGAGGGCTTCAACCGTGCGCGGTAGAGGAGCCACCTTGCCCCTGTGGAACACGTGAATCACATAATCATGCGAGTAAACGCCTCTAAGCATGTTTTCCTTTGGCAGAAGACCAACAACCTCAGTAACAAGCGTAAACTTGTAGTCGCCCTCCTCGTAAGGCTCCTCAACACGATAGTCTTCAAGCCTTGACGCTATTTCGGCTATGGAGAGCGGTTCCGAAAGCCTAAAGACCTTACCAGCAACAACCATATTTTATCCCTTACAGTTGTTTATGTTATTTATTTTTTAATAACTAAAGTTTTGTGCTTGTGAAACGACATTTAATGGTTTACTGACACGTTTGTAGCCCTAAAAGTTTGGCGAATTGTTTTGGTGTTCTGTATTCTTCTAGACCTTCGAAGTGCTTGTCATAAGATGCTAGATATTTTATGCCAAATTCCCTTACTGCTGTAACCTGTTCTAAATCTTTTTCATTAATTAGGTCAGCATATTTTGCGGAATGTTGTTAACTCGATAATTTCTTCACAGTAGCCTCTGTATGGTCTTATTTTCTTGTAATTCCTCGAAAATTTTAGGTTTGGATTTGTTTTTGAAATGAGCGCTTGTACGGGTTCCTCTTGAGCCTTTCTGCAGACCTCTCTTGTATCCATTCCTAGCCTCCTGCAAGCTTCCAACACCGGACAAAAGTTGTAAGACCTCCATACAATCTTCTTTGCATCTTCGTAAACAGTTGGGGCTTCTTTTGGGTTTAAGCCCAAATACTCAATTATAAGAAGAGTGTATGCCTTCTTTACATCAGAACCTTCAAGGCGAATTTTATTCTTGTTTTCTTCATACCAACGGAGCCGTTTCTTAACCAGTTCTTCATTGATAAATTCGTAACTCCCAACCTCTTGAGCTTTAAGCAATTTCACCATTATCTCTCTTACTTTTTCTTCGCTTGTTTGCATGCTTGCTTCCGACAAATTTAATTACACCTATCAATTAAAAATTTAGGCTGTAAACGTGGTTAAAATGCCTATAATAGCCACCTTATGCCATATTTTAAAGGACGAAAAACTGCTCTTACAGAAGAAGTCGAAGGGTCTCTTTGGAGCGGATAAATGGAACGGTATTGGAGGCAAACTAAAACGAAATGAAACTCCGGAGGAAGGTGTAAAAAGGGAAGTGTTTGAAGAAACAGGCCTGAGGATATTAAATCCCGAATTCCATGGAACCTTGAGTTTCTATTTTGACAACGGAAAAGAACCCGACTGGATTGTCTATGTTTTTTCCGCAAAAGCTTTTGAAGGCAAACCGAGACCAAGCGAAGAAGGCGCACTGCGATGGTTTGCCTTTAAGGGGATTCCATACGATGAAATGTGGCAAGACGACAGACACTGGCTTCCGCTATTTTTAAAGGACAAAAAGTTTGAAGGAGACTTTTACTTCGACAAAGAAGGAAAAGAGCTTTTAAATTTATATTTGAAAGTTCATTAACCATGGAATATTAATGCTTAAATGTATCAAACTTTTATGTGCTAATATATGGCTTTGAGTGGAAGTTTGCCTAATTGCTTTAATAAGAGAAATTTCACTTCTATTTACTACCGCAAAAGAGGCTAAAGGCTCCAATGTTGATTCAAGAAGTAATCCTAGAAAACTTCATGTCTTACGAGTATGCTAGGGTACCCTTTAAATCTGGCGTCAACGTTGTTTGCGGGCCGAATGGTTCTGGGAAATCTTCGCTTTTGTTGGCTATTTCCGTCGCTTTGGGACAGTCATATACTGAACGGTCTAAGAAGCTTAGTGACTTGATTCGTTGGGGGAAGGACCAAGCCCGCGTCACGTTAATTTTGGATAACACCAAGATGGAAAATAGTAGACCAGTTCCGAAATTTAATAAGGACCAGATTTTTCTTACGCGTGCCCTGCGGCGGGATGGACAATACTGGTTTGAGCTTGAGAATAGAGCTGTCACGAAACAGGATGTTGAGAGACTTTTGGCTAGATTGGGCGTTGACCCTGATAATATGCTTATTATTATGCATCAGAACATGGTTGAGCAGTTCACTGTTCTTTCTCAGCAGGAAAAGCTGAGGATGGTTGAGGCTGCTGTTGGACTTGAGCCTTACCGCGAAAACGTGCTACAAGCCCAGAGGAAGCTCACACGCATATTAAGCCAAGAAGAATCCATAAGCAAGCTTTTGGAGTCGGCTGAGCAGACGCTCAATTACTGGAGGGAACAGTACGATAGATACCAAGAGAAAAAGCAGCTAATAACTAAGAGAAGATTCTTGGAGAGAGAGCTTGTCTGGGCGGAAGTTGCCCGAAGAGAGGAAATGGTCAAAGAGCTGGAAGCGGATAGAAAAAGGGAACAAGATGTTTTGAATCGAATCTGGGAAGAAACGAAAGCCATAGAAGAACACTCAAAAATTCAGCAGAATGAGCTTGAAAGGCTGAAAAATGAGTGGAAGGCACTTTTCGATGAACGCCTCAACCTTGAACGTGAAAAAGCCAGAAATGAGTCAACAATTTCGCTATGCGAACAACTGCTAAAAGAGACAGCAATGCTGGAAAATCCACATCTTCAATCAAGTCAACTACTGAAAGAAACTTTGTCGACACAGTTTAAGCTTCTGAAAAGTGAAAACCTGAAAGAGTTGGTCCAAAACTCTAACCAGCAACTTTCAAAACTAAACATGGAAATAAATGAAAACCAGATGAAAACCAAAAATCTGGAAGAGGAAACTGAAAAAGTCGGCAACCAAGTTTTAGACAGCCGAATCAAATTGGCTTTATTACAGTATCGCAAAGAAAATGTGACGTCTAATTTGGAAAGGCTTGAAAATGAGCTAAAGGGTGCAAAAGCACACTTAAATGAGGCTGTAGGAAAAGCGGAGCAGACCGGACCTAGAATCGCTGTCATAAAAAGCGCTGGCGAAGTCCTCGACGAAATACGAGTTACGGATGGGCATTTAGCAGCCCTTTCCGACGTTTCAGAGGACATAGAACGCATGTACGAATCCTATTCAAAGCTTTACCTGGAATTGAAGGAAAAGGCGCAGCTGGTTGCGGAAAACCGTGAAAAGGCATTGGAAGAGGTCAAAACGAGAATGCAGGCTTGGCGAACAGTAATCCAAAGCCTCCTAGACCGCGTGAGCTTGGAATACCAAAAGATTTTGACCCAATCCCAAGCCGTTGGAGAGGTTGGGCTTGTCAATGGACACGACATGGAGGCTGCTGGGCTAGAGATTCGGGTAGGCTTTAAAGGCGGAAAACCTGTTCCGTTGGATGCCTACACACAAAGCGGTGGAGAAAGGACAACAGCAACAATGAGTTTTCTGCTGGCTTTGCAGCAGCATGTTCGTTCACCATTCCGCGCTGTTGATGAATACGACATTCACATGGACCCAAAAAACCGTGAAATAGTTGCGAAAATGCTCATTTCAACGGTCAGAGATGCAAACGCCCAATACATAGTGATCACGCCGAGTCAAGTGACGTTTACAAAGGAAGAGGCAAACATAATCACGGTTCAAAATGTTGAGGGAAAATCGATAATTAGAGGAGTCGCCTGATGCAGTCGAAGAGAGCGCGAATAAAAATCGGCAAAGAAAAACTTCAAAGCATAATCGAAATGTGCAAGTCCATTGAGGACCGTTCGCTTGACCCATTCCTAATAGACGTTGACGAAATAATAAGCATAATCAAGGAGTATTTTCCAGAGTGGAAACTGCCAGAAGACCTATGCCTAGACGCCGAAACAATACACCGTTTAGCCTCAGTTATAAAGCTTCAAAGCGAATGGGTTAAGCACCGCTCGACCTCGCTTTACACAGACCCGTTCCTTTTGGAAGAAAAACTCGCCCGCATAGAAAAAGAAGAGGTGACTGAAGTCTTTCTCAAGGCTTGGCATCCGATAGTTGAGTTTGAACAGGTCTCGCTCCACAGCCTTGCGGTAGCTATCAGATATTGGGAAAGTCTGTTGCCGCTGAAGGAAAGATGGAAGGAATTTCCGCCGGCAGAAGTTGAAACAAGCCTTGCAACACGAGAAGAGCTTATCAGAGAGAGAATTTTGCGGGACAAAGCCTTTTCTGAAGAGCTAGAAAATTTTTGGCAAGAACTGAGGAACCAAGTCGTGGAAAAAGGGGAAAACTGGAAGATTCGCTACTGGGATTTTGTTGGAGCAGAAACCTACGAGGAAACTGTGCACAGAGCATTCATGACAAGCTTTCTGGTGACATATGGTTATGCGACACTGGAAATCCATCCTTTAGAAGAGGAAATCTTCGTCAAACCACACGAAAAGCCAACACCCAAAATCGGCAAAAAACAGCTTGTTTCAATACCCATAGCCGTCTCCACAGAAGAATGGATGAAATGGAAGAAGGGGAATCAAAAGAGCGAGAGGAAACCAAAGCTTAAGTAGGAAAATTGAGAATAAAAAATATTAGTGGCAAGGTGTGTTTGGCCGTTTTGGGGTTTGGGTTAGGGCTAACCCGTTAAAGGTGTTTTCGGTAGTTCTGGCTTTGGCGGCTGTTTCTGGCGTGGCTGCTTATGCCTATCTACAATCGTTGCCTCAAGCAGGCCCGCGGGTAACAATTACATCACCTCCATTAGAGTTTTCTGTGGAATTGGATAAGACGGAATATCCGTTTTCAGAAGAAACCCGTTCTGGGGAAAACATAACAATAACTTTTTGTCTCAAAAACATAAGCAACAAACAATAACTGTACATAAGAATACTATGTGGCCAATTGATCCCTCTCTTAACTGCCTCACCACAGAGGCTGATAGAGCTAACGCAGAATATCCGCTTTTGAGCGCCTTATTCCACTTTGGTCTCTCTATCACAGACGAAAACGGAACAGAGATTTTAAAGGAGTTTAGGGGCCCCCTCCAGGCAATTTACAGCTTTACCATCGAACCTAATGGTTATGTAAAGCAGACACTTATATGGAACTCCCCCACTGGAGTTGGTTCGACCCTTCCAAGAGGCGCATATCAAATAAGAGGAATATTCCACGGCGCTGTTGTACCTGGATTCAAGCTTTCAACTTTGGAAACTCCATCCATAACCTTTACAATTAAATAGACGGTAGAGGGAATGGAGATGGCGAGGCTAGACACTTCGTTAGCTCTGTTTTTAATGCTTATGTTATTGGCTTGCGCAGGTTCCGGGATATCTGTACAGGGGAGCGAGACCCTTCCTTGGGGGGTCGAGCGCATCCGCGCCTACTGTGTCTGGGACAACAACATGGATATGGTTGTGGACCTAGGAGCCAAACGCCAGCCAACACGTGAGCATCGCAGTCAAGATTATTCAATTGGAATATTTGAATAGTTTTAAGTGTATCCAGTTTCAATTTAGTTTGGCGATGGTTTATGCCTAGCAATGATGATGAGGTTGGAGAGTCTCTTTTAAAGAGAGAGGTCGCTGGCGAGTATACAACGTTCAAGGTGTATCTTTACGTGCTCAAAGTTGGGGAAGCCTCGCCTCGGCAAGTTTTCCGCGAGTTGGGGTTGTCTAGTCCTTCTTTAGCGTTGCATCACCTTAAGAAGCTTGAGAAATTTGGGCTGGTCTCTAAGGATGAGCATGGTAGGTATCATGGGGTTCGGCGTAAATTTGGTGTTTTACGGTTCTTTGTAACGACAGGGAAGTGGCTGATTCCACGCACGTTTTTCTACATGGTTTTTTACATTTTAACGGCTGCAGGTTCGGTGGTTGGGCTTCCTCTAGGAGTAAAGGAGGCTGCTCTAATCTTGTCGCTGATTGGGGTTGTTACCAACTTTGTGGAAACTCTTGAATTTTACAAGATTCTACCTTACCATTAACGTTAAAGAAGTAGAACGAAGCCGTTCAAAAAATAGATTTAATTATTTCTTCGAACACAAAGGAACAAGGTGTAAACGGTGATTCTGTCCTTAAAAAGAGTGTTTGCTCTCAGCGTAGTGACGGTTCTAGTCGGAGTCTTAAGCGTATATGGGATCCGGACCTTTCTCCTTCCTAAGGCAGAAGGGCCAACCACTTCCGTGATCACATTCCCGCCCCTAGAACTAAAGCTGGAACTTAACAAAACAGAGTTTGACTTTGGGGAGCCTATTTATCTGAAAGTTACACTGAGAAACATAAGCAACGAAACAATAACACTCAATTTCAGTTTCCGGGAGGGGCGTACAGGGTTTAAAGTTTTCAATGCGAACGGTACGCCATTTTTTGACACTCCTCCATTTCCATTTCCATTAGGTCCTGATATATTTTCTATGGAACCTAACCAACAAATAAGCCGAGGATACGCTTGGCACCAAATGAGCAACATTTTGTCAACCAATTATTACGGTAGGCAAGTTCCTGATGGAACATACACAATTATAGGAAAAACTTCATCCCCATTTACCGTTGGATCTACAGTTGTTAACTCCTTAGAGACGCCGCCAATAACTATTCGAATCCTTCCTAAGCCAGCAACGCCTATTATTTCAGTGATTACATCCCCACCATTAGAACTAAGCTTGGGACTCGAAAAAACAGGGTTTGAACAAGGCGAACTCATAAAAATAATAGTCTCACTCAAAAATGTGGGGGACACGTCGATCAACATAACGTTCTGTAATAAGGCGGGACGGACCCTTTATGAAGTTTATGATGCGAATGGAACGAAGATCGATGGGTTCTGGGCCCTTCCAGCCGCTGTAGACCGATTAACTCTGGAACCAGGCGAAGAAGTAAGCCAGATACACACTTGGGGCCAAATTTGCCGTAACTACATGCTTCCATATGACGGGAAACAAGTTCCAAAAGGCACATACACAATAGTGGGTTTCACCGTCAAGTTTGCTCTTGGCGATGAAATTTCGTTGAGGGAGCCCTTGGAGACCCCCCCAATAACAATAACAATCAAATAGCCAAAGTGAAAAACCTTATAATTTTTATATATATTCCCAACATAGTAAGATAGAGGAGAAACCGCAAATGAGAAAGCTTCCTTACGTATTTCTAGTTCTAATCTTGTCTTTGGCATTTATAGGAAACGGTTTGGCAGCTGATCAAATTCCTTGGGGGGTGGGAAGAATTCGGACGGATTTGGTTTGGGATTTTAATACTGGCAGTGGAATTCTGATTGCCGTTATAGACACTGGTATCGCGTATTATCATTCCGACTTAGAAGATAGAGTAATTGGTGGCGAGTCCTTTATAGGCGGATGGTGGTGGGATGATACTCAGAATCATGGAACCCTCGTGGCCGGGATAACGGCAGCAATAATAAACAATTACGGTTTAATTGGTGTATCACCTAACGTTAGCCTACTGGCAGCTAAAGCCATACCGCCTGATAATTGGCAGGATATTGTAGACGCCCTCTACTGGGCTGTCGATCAAGGAGCACAGATAATCGTTATGGCCCTCGTTACTCGTGAAGATAGACCGGAAGTGCGCAATGCCTGCGACGACATATACTATAATCGGAACAGACTTCTCATAGCCGGAGCTGGTAATGATGGTGGTCCAGTCCGTTATCCTGCCAAATATGATTCTGTTATCGCTGTTGGAGCAGTTGACGAAAACGACAGTAGATGGGTTTGGTCAAATTATGGGCCAGAGTTGGAGTTAGTTGCTCCTGGCGTGAATATAAACTCCACAGCAAATCGATACACATATCCCTTCTCAGATTACATGGTTGACACAGGCACATCATTCGCAGTTCCCCATGTTGCCGGCTTGGCCGCCTTGATTTATGCGTCCAAAATAGACCCTGAGTACGACTCTGACGGAGACGGCTACTGGGACAACTTTGAGGTAAGGTATAAACTCAGACACCTAGCCCTCGACCTAGGCCCGGCGGGAAAGGATGATCAATACGGCTGGGGCCTCATCAACGCCTGGGCCACCAACCAACGACCGCTAGGCGACATAAACATAGACTATATCGTTGACGTAGAAGACCTATACACAGCCTGCCTCGCCTACGGCAGCTACCCCGGACACCCCGCATGGAACCCAAGAGCCGACATAAACATAGACAACTTCGTCGACATAGAAGATATAAATATCATAGCCAACAACTACGGCAAAGTAGACCCATAAAGGCCCCTAAGACTTAACATGAGGTATGAGGGACAAATGAGCAGAAGAAAAGCCTACTACGCAAGCAAAATGAAAAGGGCAATCCACCTGCTCTTTTATCGAAGACATAGAAAACCAGGAGTGAAAGGATGGGAGCTGCGGAAAGCTCTAGGCGCGGACTATCCAAGGGTTCTAAAAATTTTGGACGACTACTTGAAAGCGCTTGACTTGCAAGTTAAAACTGTTTTTGAAGAGGAAAAGCCCGTAGAAAAACCAACTCTAGAGCAGCTGGACAAGGCCAGATTCTACGTAACATTGAGAGGCGAATTAAAACCAAAAGAGGCTAAGATGATAGGTTGGCGAATAGACGACCTTGCAGGACTGGCAATAACGATCTCATACATAATATCAAAGAAGGGAAAAGCGCCGCGAAAAGAAGTTGAAGAAATGCTACGCGACAAGCTGCCAGGATGGAAAGTTGGCCTCAACATAGACCGCTATATTCGCTACGGATATTTAACACAAGACGAAAATGAACAATTGTATTTGGATTGGAGGACACGTGCAGAAGTGGACCAGAAAGCACTCATAGACCTTCTCCTAGGCGTTGGAACCTCGTAGGCGTCCTCTGCGAACACAACGATATGTTTGAAATACTGTAGTCAAGTAAAGCAAAACCTAAAAATATTAATAAAACTCTTCTGTCTTGTCACAGAACTTTTATTTTCTCAATTTATGGTAAATGAAGGCTATAATGTCGATAACAATTATTGCAACAAGGACGAGCAACGGACTGCCCAGAAATTGATCTAAAAAGGATTCTCCCTCAGCACTAGCAGACCTAACTGATGCAAACAAGACAGATAACACACAAAAAGCCAAGACAATTTGCCTTTTCATTTTTCTTTAGCTCTTAACTATGTTATGCTCACGTTTTGTATTTGAAAGTATCTCTTAGCCAAAAAGCGTAGGCGTTCAGCGTTCCTACCATTCTTTCCTATAGCGACACCCTTATCTCTTGGATTAACGGTCACAACCGCCATTCTTTTTCCATCAGGTCTTTCAGTTATGCGAACCTCTCTAACCAATGCTGGTTTTAGGGCATTCTTAATAAATTGCACAGGGTCTTCTGAGTACTCAATTATTTCGTGCTTTTTCCCAGTCATTCTCTCTAGAACGTGGATATTCCTTCCGCCTTTCCCGATGGCTACGCCCACCTGACCTTCGTTAACAACGAAGATTACACGCCCTTGCTCTTCGTCAATTATGCAGTCTTTGACGCTTGCACCACTTATGCTTTCAAACAACGCTATGTATCGCATTTCTGTGCCTGTGAATTTTATGCCGCTGCTCATTCATTCCCTCCGGAGGATTCCTCTGGTTCAGTGCTCTCCGCTAATCTGAGAATTTCAGAATCACCGGGCTCTCTTATACTTAACGCTGAAATAACAAATGGTTTGCCACACACAGCGGCTAAATCCATCGACGAGCCCTTATAGGTTACTAATGGAACTTTTGAGAGTCTACAATAGTATTCTATGTCTTCTTGTGTTGTTTTTGGGCAATTTGAAGCCAAAATTATCAGTTTGACTTTCCCTGTTTTAGCATTCTGTATGGCAGAGTTTGCTCCAAAGGACACTTTGCCAGTTTTTACAGCTGTTGCAATCGCCTTATCTATGTCTATCACTTGCGCTCTCCTCGCGGTTCAAAAGTTGACATGTACAATTCCACTAATCCCGTGCCGATTGGTATTGACTGCCCAACTATCACGTTTTCAGTCACACCTTCCAACGGGTCACTTTCACCCTTCACAGCAGCATCAACAATGTTTGGAACAGTTATTTCGAAGGCAGCTCTAGCCAAAACACTTGACTTCTTACCACTTATGCCATGTCTACCTATCTGCTGCACTTCGCCTGTGGACGTCATCATGTCCGCGACAAGCATGACATGGCGGATGTCAACATCCAATCCTTGCTCCTCCAAAACACCTTTAGCCTCGTGTATCAGTGCGTTGCGGGCGGCTTCTATCCCGAGGGTTTTAGCTATTTCATGAACGTTATTCGTTGTTGTCCGTGAAGTGCCAACTCCAGAAACCTCCAAGACCCTGGACAGATTTGAACCGTCTGTTCTTATAACCCATTCTCCATGTTCTTCCGTTACTAACACACGTCTTATGCCAGATACACCCTTGATATGGAATGAGGAAACCTTGTCAAGCATCTTTTTGAGGACTTCGGCCTTTTTGGGCTTTATGTGTATGTTATTGCCCCTTATTTTTATGGTGCAGTTCGGTATCTGCAACCTATCCTTAAGTTCCTCCATTGTTACTTCTCTATCCTTCATCATCATTTTGTTAAGCTCTACCACTATTTCCTCATGCACTGGGTCTTCGTAGATTGCTTGTGCCAAATCTTCTACAGCTGTGTAAACTATGTTGCGTGCTATCTTTACCGCCGCTTCTCTGCTCTTCCTATGTTCTCCAGTTAAATATATCGTCATTATTGGTGTTGATGGGACTCTCCTGGCGTCAACTATCTCTATTAGTCTCGGCAAACCTAAGGTTACGTTTTGCTCCCTGACTCCAGCATAGTGGAATGTTCTAAGAGTCATCTGCGTGCCCGGTTCACCTATAGACTGAGCTGCAACTATACCTACGGCTTCACCAGGCTCCATTAAGGCACGCTTATAATGTTCAACTGTTAATCTGATCGCCTTTTCTACGCCTGCCGTGCTCAGTTTTGCTTTGGTTAAGCTCTGTCTAAGTTCGCCTATAAGCATGGGTGTAAGCTGGTCTTCAACTTCTTTTAATCGCTTTTTAATGTACTCGGCTGATGCTGGTCTACCTTTCTCCCTAGCGATTTTTATCTGCTCAACCAGTCGGCTCACATTCACAGCTTTTCCATGATCACTCTTAGCTGGGTCAACGCCGTCCTCACCATATTTAAATTGGATTACGTCTCCAGCTGAATTTCTAACAGTTTCATCATATTCTAAGCGTATATGCTCAAGAGCGTTGATCAGTCTTCTTTGCATATAGCCGCTTTGTTGCGTCCTGACGGCCGTGTCAACAAGTCCTTCTCTGCCTCCCATCGCGTGGAAGAAGAATTCGATGGTGTCAAGTCCCTTCTGATATGGTGAATACACGAATCCCCTTGCTCTTGGGCTTGGATCGCCAAACCTGAAATGTGGCAGGGCACGACCTAGATATCCGCGCAGTATTCTTTTTCCGCGCACCGATTGCTGCCCTACACACGCGCTCATCTGTCCAATATTTAGGCTTGAACCTCTGGCGCCCGTTCGGGTCATAACTATGCCAGCATTTTCGAGGGTGAAGTCTTCGTCAGCTATTTTTCCAGACTCATCCCTTGCGTTGGCCAGTTCGTTCATCACATAAATCTCGAACGATTCTTCAAGAGATTGACCTGGAAGTCTGGGTAAAGTGCCTTTACGATAACTTTCTATAAGCTCTTCTATTTTCTTCTGAATCTTTTCCATTGTTTTATTTATTTTATTTTCAGCCTTTGGAGATAAGACAAGCTCGTCATACGAGTACGTGAAACCTTTCATGGTTATGAAAAGCTTTAACAATCTGGTTATTCTGTTTAGGAATTCGCGTCCGGCTTGTGCTCCGTAATCCTTTATTATTCTGTGGAGGAGGCTCTCAGACTGTTCAGCACCTATTGAACGCCTGTCTATAACACCAGATATAAGCTCACCACTTTTGACAATCACGTAGGCATCGTGAGGACAGTTTTCCTCCAGACATTTGGCGCATCCTTGACAAATGTTTGCTTTCAAAACGTAGTTCATGTCTTTTGGCAAAAACAGGCTGAAAATTTGTTTACCGGTCCAGAGTGGTTGCGGCTCCCTGATTTTGGGTTTCGGCAGTGATCCGTCATATCGTGCTGCCATTAGCAGCCTGTTAACTTCGTCTTTTGTTAGGTAGTTTGTTTTTCTCGTAAAAAGGTACGCTGCTGTTATGAAGTCTCGGATTGCACCTATTATTGGACCCCCGAATCTAGGCGAGAGTATTTGATCTTGAACTTGCATTAGCAGAAGGGCTTCGGTCCTTGCCTCTTCGCTTTGGGGTATGTGTAGGTTCATCTCGTCGCCATCGAAGTCAGCGTTGTACGGTGGACACACGCACAGATGTAAACGGAATGTCTTGTATGGTAGAACACGCACATAATGCGCCATTATGGACATTCGGTGAAGTGAAGGTTGACGGTTAAAAATGGCTATGTCACCATTTTTGAGGTGTCTTTCCACAATAAAGCCTGGCTCTAAAGCCTCGGCAATCTTCTCCCTGTCAACAACAAATTCGAGTCTTATACGCTTACCATCAGGCCTAATAATGTAGAGTGCACCAGGATATTTTTCAGGTCCGTTTATGACTAGCTTCCTCATTTCTTCGATGTTCCACTCGGTCACCTTTTCAGGGACAGACAAACGCATTGCAACTTCAAGCGGAACACCAACCTCGTTTATGTCAAGGTTTGGATCAGGAGAGATGACGGTGCGTGCTGAAAAGTCAACCCTTTTTCCAGAGAGGTTGCTTCTGAATCTTCCCTCCTTTCCCTTTAGTCTTTGCGAAAGAGTTTTTAAAGCTCTTCCAGAGCGATGTCTTGCCGGAGGTATCCCTGAGGCTTCATTGTTGAAGTATGTCGTCATATGATACTGCAGAAGCTCTGATAAGTCTTGGATTATGAGTGTTGGGGCTCCAGCATCCATGTTTTCCTTTAGCCTCTGATTGATGCGGATTATATCTACAAGTTTATGGGTTAGGTCGTCTTCTGAACGGATGCCAGATTCCAATGTGATTGATGGACGAACATAAACTGGCGGTACCGGCAGAACTTGTAGGACCATCCATTCTGGGCGTGCAGCTTTCGGATTAAATCCTAAGAGTTCAAGGTCTTCGTTTGATATACGTTCTAGTCTTTCTCGGACCATGCTTGGCGTTAACGGCTCTGAACCGCTTTCTGGGATTTGTTCGCTGAATTTTGTTGGTTTTTCAAAGACTATTTTATATTGAATTGTTCCGCAATGGGGACACTGTTTTGTTTTTGTTTCTTGTACAATTCCCTTGTAAACTTCATCTGCAACCATTCCTAAGAGTCGACGAATTCTATCAATTCTGGCTCGAACCCTTTTTGCCATTTCATCCTGAAGCAATATGCGCCCGCAGTTCCGACAAGTCGCCCTTAAAAGGTCATATATTATTTTTGTAAATTCAATGTGTATTATAGGAACAGCAAGTTCAATGTGGCCGAAGTGGCCTGGACAGCGAATAGCTGTGTTGCCGCATGTTCTGCATCTTTGCCTCGGTTCAAGGGTTCCAAGTCTTCCATCCATTAATCCAGCAGTTATTGGGGCGCCATCTTCATCGTAGGTGTCTGGTGTTTGAATCTCCACAACTGAAAATTTACGCAAGTCTTGGGGTGAGATTAAACCGAAATAAATTTCATCAACAACTTTATGGATTACTTCTTCCACAGCCATTTTATGCTTTCTCCTTAAGCTTTAATCTGGGCGCTACACAAAGGCTCATTAACTCTTGCAAGAGAAGTTTGAAAGCGTAGGAAACTACCACCGGGGAGATTTTGGCCTTTTCTTCGCAAATCCTACACACGTATTTTCTCTGTTTCATGTCATAGTAGGCTATGTGACCGCAGTTTTCACAGATATAGAGGGTGTATTTGTCTGATTCCTCCAGCAACCTGTCCCGAAGAAGCATCGCGGCTCCGTGCCCGATGAGGCAGTCACGTTCCATTTCACCGAATCTTAGACCTCCGCCCCTGGCTCTTCCTTCGGTGGGCTGTCTAGTTAACATTTGCACTTGTCCCCTCGCTCTGGCGTGTATTTTATCGGCAACCATGTGATGCAGCTTCTGATAGTACACGATTCCAACGAATATATCTGCGACAAATTTTTCGCCTGTTATGCCGTTGTAAAAGACTTCTCCGCCAGTGTAGCTGAATCCCAATTTAATGAGAGCCTTCCTAATTTCATCGGTCTTTTCGTTTGCGAAGGGTGTTCCGTCGACCGGTTTTCCCCTTAAAGCGGCAACTTTTCCAGCCATGGACTCGATGAACTGCCCAATGGTCATTCTTGAGGGGATGGCATGAGGATTGATTATTATGTCTGGGACTATGCCTTCCTCTGTGAAGGGCATGTCCTCTTGTGGAACAATTAACCCTATAACCCCCTTTTGTCCATGACGGGACGCAAATTTGTCCCCTAATTCTGGAACGCGTTGGTCGCGGACCCTAACCTTTACGAGTCTGCTTCCCTCTCCCGACTCTGTTATAAAAATTGCGTCAACAGTTCCTGTTTCTGAGGGGCGCATGTCAACTGATGTGTCTCGCATCGAAGGCCCCTTCACTTCAAATTCCTTGTATTCTTCGAGGAATCTTGGTGGACTTATTCTGCCGATGAGAACGTCTCCACCTGAAACTCCTGCTTCTAGGCTTATTATCCCGTCGGGTTCCAGCAGTCTATAATATTGTTCTCCTCTGTATCCGCGTGTTCCAGGTTCAGGCATGGTGAACTTGTCTTTTAATCCTCCTAAGTATTGGCGGCATTCAGCCTCATATATTCTGTAGAAGGTTGAGCGGCCTAAACCCCTCTCTATTGAGGCTTTGTTGAAGATTAAGGCGTCTTCCATGTTGTAGCCTTCGAAGGAGAGCACGGCAACTATGCAATTTTGCCCGGAGGGGCGCAGTTTGTAGCCCATTATTTCCATTAATTTGGTTTCCACTAAGGGAATTTGGGGGTAGTGTAAAATATGTGACCTTGAGTCTACACGTTGCTGAAAGTTTGTTGCGTAAATGCCTAGGGCTTGTTTTGCCATTGCGGCTTGGTACGAGTTACGTGGTGACTGGTTGTGTTCTGGATGGGGTATTGTTGATGCGCAGATTCCGAGAATTGTGTATGTTGCAATTTCTACGTGTGTATGTTCTGGAGTTACCTCTTCGAGGGTTACGGCAACATAGGCGTTTTCCTCTTCTTCAGCGTCCAAATATTCGATTATGCCGTTTTTAACGGGGTCTTCCCACGACCACTCTCCGGAAGCTATTTTTTCAATGTGTTCTGGTTGGAGTCTTGGAACGCCGTCCTCAACGATTATGAGGGGGCGTCTAACTCTTCCCTCATCGCAGTTAACGTGTATTTCTTCTCTTTCGCCGTGGATCTTTGAGAAATAAGTTATGTTAACTTCGGTTGATATCTCTGCTACTCTTCGTCTTTCCCTGAATTCTCGTATCAGCTCTGCTGGAGAGTTACAGTATCCAATGACGTTTCCGTCAACAAAGACTTTTGCTCCTGAAAGCTTAATGGTTTCGTTTGCTTCATATATGGGAATTACTCCCATGCTGAAAAGTATCTGTTTTACTTTCTCAGGGTTTACGCCTACTGAAATGCATGCGGATAAGGCTAAGTTTTTGACTAGCCCGCAGTTTGAACCTTCTG
>CAZHWZ010000003.1:0-69024 GCA_964535965.1 uncultured Candidatus Bathyarchaeia archaeon
GAACAGGAATGGGCGCCGTCATGGGTTCAAAGAATCTCAAGGCAATTGCGGTGCGCGGAACACGCGACGTCACAGTCGCAAAGCCGGAAGAATTCATGGAATTTGTAAAGGAATTCCACGAAAGAATGAAAGGGCCAGCCACACAGAAATACAGAACATTAGGCACTCCCGAAAACGTTCTAGTGCACAACGCTTTACATTGCATGCCCACAAGAAACTACAACAATGCAACCTTTGGAGGAGCAGAAAAAGTGAGCGGGGAAGCCCTAAACGAAAGATTCGTTGCAAGAATTATCGGATGCAGTTCCTGTGCGATGCGATGCGAACACATATGTGTTGTTCCAGAAGGCCCTTACAAAGGCACTATGACACGGATGGAATATGAGCCATTATGGGCTTTGGGACCGTACTGCGGCGTGGATCGACTTGACGCCATCATAAAGGCGATGGACCTCTGTAACTATTATGGAATAGACGCCATCAGCGCTGGCGTGGTCGTCGGCTTCGCCATGGACTGCTATGAAAACGGAATACTAACAGCTAAAGATGTAGGCGGAATTGATGCTCGCTTCGGTAACCATGAAGCCCTGGTCCAGCTTATTGAGAAGATAGGCAAGCGCGATGGCATAGGTGACATTCTTTCTGAAGGTGTGAAGTTTGCTGGAGAGAAAATAGGCAAGGGAGCAGAGAAACTTGCCCAGCACATCAAAGGGGTAGAGGTTACGGGTTACGACCTTAGATGCCTCAAAACAGCCGCGTTGGGTTTTGCGGTATCTTTCCGTGGAGCAGACCATAATAGGCATGGAGCTTATGCCTTCGACGTGAAGGGAAAAGTCAACCGCCTAAAAGCCGAAAAAGGTAGAGGAAAAATGGTCAAGGACATGGAGGATTCATACACTCTTATTGACTCGTTCATCGTCTGCAAATTCTCAAGAGGCACATACTATAAAGAACTCGAAGACATGACTAAGCTCTACAGCCTAGTGACAGGTTTTGAAATGAAACCAGAGGAGATGAAGCGATCTGGCGAGAGAATAAACAATGTAGCAAGGCTATTCAATGTTAGAGAAGGCTTAGGCAGAAAAGACGATAACTTACCATACAAGGTTATGCATCAACCAGTCCCAGACGAAGGCCCATCCAAAGGAGCCTACGTAACACAGGAAGAATTAGACTTGCTCTTAGACGACTATTACGAAGCCCGCGGATGGACAAAGGAAGGCATACCGACCAAAGAAAAGCTCAAAGAACTGGGCATGGATGACCTAATCGACGTAATTGAAGAGAAAGGGAGAACCAGAAAGGCTAAGGAGGAATAAACGATGGTGAAAATTCATGAGAGGAAATTTGTTTCAGCAGACCCTGACAAGTGCGTTGGCTGCCAAGTCTGCGAATATGTTTGTTCATGGGAGAAGGAGAAGTCTTTCAACCCACTGAAATCGCGAATAAGAGCTGTTCGATTAAACCCGCTGGTGAATGTCTCAATAACTTGCCGACTATGCGAGGATCCACCTTGCGTTGCTGCATGTCCAAGAGACTCTTTGACACAGTCCGAGGAAACTGGCTTAATAATGATCGATGAGGACAAATGCAACGGCTGCGGATGGTGCATCGAAGCCTGCGACTACGGGGCAGTCATGCTGCATCCGGAAAAAAAGGTTGTTTTTATCTGCGACCTGTGCAAAGACAAGGGCGAGCCCCAGTGTGTCAAGTGGTGCCCAGAAGAAGCCTTAGACCTAGTGACAGCTGACGTTCTAGCGCAAAAGGCAAGAATTGCAGCAACGAAGAAGCTATTCCTAGAAGCCATGAAAGTTACTCCAGTAACTTCCTAAAATCTTCTTTTTTCTAAACCTTTATTTCAGCCTCGGAACTTGCATTCGTTTAACGTGGATTGCCTAAGCAATTAGTAAGATTTATATCTTCAAAAGTAAAACTATTAACCAGTGAAGTAAGAATTGACCGAAACAGTCTTATCAGTTAAGGGACAAATCGTTATACCCAGCGATATAAGGGGAAAGCTTAGACTCAAGCCAGGACAAAAGTTTGAAGTAGAAGCTATGTCTGACGGAACAATTCTTGTAATTCCCATTCCCAACGAAGTTGTAAATGCCATGGAGCTACCGCAGGCTGAAAAACTGGAAACCGCCCTAAGAGAAGAAAGGGAAAAAGATGAAAAACGAGAAAGAGCGTCGAGGAGGCTTGGAACACGATGAGAATTTTCTTGGATACATGGGTTTTAGTGGAGCGGTATAAAGGAAAACAAGACGCCTTAAACCTTTTGAGAGCAGCCAAGGAAAAGCTGGAAGCCCATATCAGCCACATAACAATTGCTGAATTAAGTAATGTTATAAGTAGAGAATTTGGTGAACGTGAAGCACGAATCCAATACGCATACTTGAAGCATTCGCCACTGATTAAGGACGGGACAAGCGAGGAAACAGCGAGAAACGCCGGGCTATACAAGACCAAGTATGGGTTTTCTTTGGCAGATGCCATTATTCTTGCCACGGCAGTTGATCTAGGTGCGCAAGTGCTAGTTACTGGGGGAGAGAAGCAGTACGAAGAGGAATGGAAAGAAGTCACTGAAATTAAGGTTATGAAGCTCTCAGATTACATAAGGACATCATCCTCTTCATAGTAATTGAAAGGACAAATCTTATTTTCTAAGATAACGAAAAAAGTTTTGAGATTGGTAAAATGGCAAAATTTAAGGCGACAGCCAAGCTTATAGAAAATTTTCGCATAGTCGTTGATAACGGTAGAACCCACAGTGTTGTTTGCGACTTGGGACCTGGTCAGGGAGGACAGGACAGTGGGCCTTCGGCTTTGGAGCTGTCTGTCATGGGACTAGCCGCTTGCGCCGCGGTAATATTTGCAATCGTAGCCAAGCAAAGCAAAATTGAGGTTACAAAACTTGAAGTGGTGACAGAAGCGGAAAAGCCTGCGGAGTCGCCAAAACTAAGTGGTGTCAAGCTTAAGGCCTACATTTCCGCCAAGGCAAGAAAACAGCTGGTGGAATCAGCATGGAGAAGAACAGAGGCAATGTGTCCAGTACTAGCGATATTTAAAGAACAAATACCCGTAGTAACCGAACTGGAAACAGCGACCACAGAATAGCAATCAGAATTAAGCACCGCGCGCTAAGGGAGAACCTTTAGCAAGGCATTTACAATACTTTGTGCTGAAGAAGCAGTTTCAAGCGATAATTCTTCCCCAAAGTCCGTGTTTTTAGGTTCAATTAGCAATAAGGCGATTTTTGCCTTTATTGTTCTGGTAAGATATTCGCAGAAGATTCGTAGTGGGAGCATATGAGTCGAAAAGGCAGGAAAATTTGTTAATTGCTCTGGTTTTACTAGTTTTGATTCTCCTGGTTTCAACCCCAGAATTGCCGCATCTACTAGAAGAATGTGTGTTGGGTTGAAATCCATGATTTGCTGAATAAAGCTTTCAGGGACAGTTTCACACTCAATCAAGTAAACACGGTCTGAAACTTTTCCCCGCAAATCTTGAACTATTTTAACACCGACGAAATCGTCCATGCGCATGGGATTTCCAATGCCAGCTATGACAACTCTTTGGGCATCTGAGAGCCACTTCTTTAACTCTTTTTGAAAATTATTCTTTCCGTTAAGCAATAAAAATCGCCATAAAACCTAACAAACGGAAGGAAAAGAAAAGGTTTATCTTTGCACTGTCTTGAGAATTTTCTTTTCGTGGTTGTAGATTTCTATTATTAGTGGCATTTGCCCAACAGCAAAGTGCGAGGCGCAACCAAAGCATGGGTCGTAAGCTCTAAAAGCCATCTCGACCATGTTAAGTAGGCCTTCGTTTACGTTGCCACCATGGATTAAGCCTTTGGCTGCATCGCGGACAGACATGCAAATGGCAGGATAATTGTTTATTGTCGCGACAATCAAGTTCACATCTTTAATGAGGGCCTCCTTATCTAAGACGTAGTGATGGATTAACGTGCCTCTACAAGCCTCAACTATTCCGACACCCTCCCCAGGCTCGCCTGGCGGATTGCGGACACTTGTGCTCGTTACTTCTGGGTCTTTGCTCAGCTCTACAGTACGTTCAGCAGCATAGAGCAACTCAATAAGCCTAGCCCAGTGAAAAGCCAGTGTGGAGTGAACGGGTTTTCCACCTAGAGTCTTGTACATGAACTCATACTCTTCTTGTGCGAGCGGGGTAGCCATACCATCCGATGCGTTAAGTCTTCCGAGGGGTCCAACGCGGTATGCGCCACTGTTAACACCGTCAACAAAGCCTTTCCATCCAACTTTCTTCAGGTATGGGAATTTAACGTAAGTCCATTCCTCAACATGCTCGGCAACGTTATCAAGGTAGTCCTTGGGTGTAAACTTTACGAACTCATTGCCGTTGGGGTCGACAACTCTGACTTTACCGTCGTAAAAGTTAACCCTGTTATTTTTGTCAACCAATCCCATATAGTAAGTTTTCAAAGTGTAAGCGTCGCTTTTAATCAAGTCAACATATTTGCTGTTTCCTAAAACGATGTCGTGAAACAGTTTCAACGTGAACCTAGCAAACTCCACAGAAGATTCGGCCATCTTTTCGATTTCCTGCCGGTTCTCCTCGCTTAATGGTTTGGAAATTCCACCCGGTAATCCGCACACTGGATGAGTTGCCTTTCCTCCAATAAGTTCAGTTATTCTTTGTCCATAAGCCCTATGCTTTATCACTTCCTTCCCTATTTCTAACCCTGCCTTTTCAATAACGCCTATAACATTTCTTTTCTCTGGAGGAGCATCCGGTCCAACTACAAAGTCAGGTCCACCAAGATAGTAGAAGTGTAATGTGTGGTCGTAAATGTAGTAGCCGACGTACATGAGTTCTCTAAGCTTTTTCGCAGCGGACGGCGGTTCAACGTTAAAGGCTGCATCTAGCGCCTTTGTACCAGCAAAGTGATGCGCTACTGGGCAGACACCGCAGATCCTTGTCGTCAAAAGGGGCATGTCTTCGGCTTTTCTTCCAATGCAGAACCTTTCGAATCCTCTAAGTTCTGGAACTTGGAAGTAGGCGTTTTCCACCTCTCCGCTCTCGTTTAAGAATATCGAGATTTTTCCGTGCCCCTCAAGTCTTGTTATAGGGTCTATGACTACCTTCTTCATTCTCTCATCACTCTTCTTCTAAGAATCGACGCAGGTAAAGCGTACATGTAGAATGTTCCAAGCGGGTCCTTTATCTGGCTAATTAGCTTTTCAACTTCCTCCTCACTGTACTTCTCTTTCTCCTCCTCCAAACCCAATATGGAAGCTAGTGCACTTACCATAGCTGCGCCTTGTTCAGGCGAGTTAGGGCAAGGTCCACCGCACCCTGTGCATGGCATATCAGCCTTCAAACATCTCGCTCCGCAGCCGCCTCTCGTTGCCGGACCCATACAGAGTATTCCCTGCTCAAGCAAGCACTTTTCAGGCTCAGGAACCTTCTCATAAACACGATATATTTTGGAGATTTTCTTATTCTCTTTCTTTCTTGGACATTCATCACAAACGGATTTTAATGGTGCAAGCACCGATCCCTTCGGCGGCAACTCGCCTTTCGCGATTGCATCCACAGCGAACAGTGTGCGTTCAACAGCTGGAGGACAGCCTGGAACATAGTAGTCAACATCCACGGTTTGGTCTAAGGTTCTAACGGTATCATAGAATTCTGGAAGTTCTAACTCTCCTTCCCTGACATTCACTTTGGTTTTCGGTGATATTTTGTTCGGATTGTCCGTTGAGAATGTTCCATTGTACACTTTTTCGAATATTTCTTTCCTGTTAGTTATGTTCGCAAGTCCTGGGACTCCTCCGAGGTGGGCGCATGCTCCATAGGCGACTAGTGTTTTGGACTTCTGCCTTAGAAGTTTAGCCATGTGCTCTTGCTCAGAGTTTCGTATTCCACCGTTGAAGAAGCAGACGTCTATGTATTTGTCCGGCATGTTTTCAACGTCTTTGTACTTGATGTCTATTGCAACCGGCCAGAACACGATGTCCGCTAATTGTATAACGTCTAAGATTTTCTCGTTTATGTCCAGAACTGCTATTTCGCAGCCGCCGCAGCTTGCTGCCCAGTAAAAGGCAAACTTTAGTTTTTCCTTAGCCAGTTTAACCGTCTTCCTATCAGATTTGGCTTAAAAGTTCGGTCGGTTTCACTCTAAGCTCGTCTAATGCAAGTTCCTCGGGTGCGAAGCCCATCGCCAAGCCTAACAATTGCGGATAATGTAGCACTGGTATGCCGAATTTTTCATTAAATGCCCTTTCTATCCTAGGCTGGTTAAGGTCATACATCATGTGACAGAAGGGGCATACAGTGATCAGCGCCTGCGCTTTCACAGCTCTAACGTGATTGAGTTTTTCTTTTGCCATTTGAAATGGTACTTCCTCGTTTACGCCGATTATGGGGTTGCCACAGCACTCTGTCTCATCCATGTAGTCTAGGCATTCCGCACCTGTTAACCTAATCAAGTTTTTAAGTATTGCCGGGTTTTCAGGGTCGTCACGGCCCACGTATTTTGCTGGGCGAACGATGTGGCATCCGGAGTGCTGTGCCACATGAAGGTTAGTTAAAGGCTTCTTTACGGCGTTCTTTATTTTTTCAAAGCCTACATCTTCCGCGAGCACATAGACAAGATGTTTAACATCCACCGTGCCCTTAAATTCCATGCCTACTTCTTTTAAGTACCCGTTAACTTTCTCCCTCAGCTTTTTGTCTTCTTTGAGCATCTTGTTTGTCTCGTTTAAAACACTGAAACATCCATTGCATAGGGTTAAGATATTCAAGTTTTGTTTCTCTGCTATGCAGAGATTTCGCGCTGCCAGAGTTAGCATCAAGTCATGGTTTATCGGATCCATGGGAAATCCGCAGCAGTTAAACTCAGGCATTTCAACCAATTCTACTCCAAGTTTATCAAGGACCTTTCTCGCAGAAACTTCGTAGCTTGAAACCCTGTATGGAATAACGCATCCTAGAAATAGTAGATACTTTGTTTCTGGCATTTTAACTCTTCACCTTTTCGAAGGTTTTTACGTTCTCAAGCATTTTCGAGGAACCTGTAACTTCGAAGATTTTTGCGACATCCTCTAGGTTTGTTTTGGGTAACGGTGGAAGTCCCTGCTCAGTCCTCTTTTTACGTCGCGATTCTGGAATCTCGTATACGAAGCCTGCTTTTAAGATGTTAGAAGCTAGTTCCTTAAAGACGAGGGGCATAACGCCTCTTTCTTTTATGGTTAGGTTTCGTAGGACTCGCACGATGCCGGCGATTTCCACACCCTGGGGGCAGTGGTCGACGCACGTGAAGCAGGTGGAACACAGCCAAAGGGCATCATCTGAAAGAAGCCTGTCTTTCAATCCGAACTGCACCATCCGCGCGATTTTTCTTGGTCTGTAAAGGTCACTGAATCTGGAAATCGGGCAGTCAGCAGTGCAGGTTCCACATTGGAAGCACAGCATTAGTTTTTCTGCACCATGCATCTTGCTCATTTCATACTTGAATTTCGGATTCATTTCCTCAGCTTTTATAACATTTGGAACATACTCCTGTGTTTCACTCATCTGTTTTTCCTCCATTCCTTAATGGATTCGGTCCAAGCTTTCTTATTTCTTCAACCATATCTTTCACCACGGCTGCAAACCTGTCTCCTTCACTTGCTGAAACCCACTCCAGCCGCACACGTTGCGGCTCGATTCCAAAATCATTCAAAACTTTCTTTAAAAGGGTTATCCTTCTTAGCGCCTTAAAGTTTCCACTAAGGTAGTGGCAATCTGAAGGCAGGTGGCAACCCGCGACAAGCACACCGTCTGCCCCATTTTTAAGGGCTTCAAGAACAAAAGCGGGGTCGATTCTACCACTACACATGACACGAATTATTCGTATGTTTGGCGGGTATTGAATTCGACTTACGCCAGCTAGGTCTGCCCCAGCATAAGCGCACCAGTTGCAGAGGAAACCAATTATTCTCGGCTCGAAATCTTCTTTCCTGCTCATGCCACTATTTCCTCCGCTAAAGCAGCCTTAACTTGAGCCATGATTTCCTCGGTGGTGAAATGCCCTAATGTTATGGCTTTTGTTGGACACGCTGTTCCGCATACACCGCAGCCTTTGCATAGAGCTTCAATAACGTGTGCGGTTGTTTTTCCTTCTTTTTCCTTCATTTCTATTGCGCTGTAGGGACATAGAAATTCACAAATCCTACAACCACTGCATAAATCTTCATCTACGCTTGCCACTATTCCTTCCATTTCAAGTGTCTTCTTAGAAAGGATTGTTGCTGCCCTTGCTGCTGCCGCGCATGCTTGAGCAATGCTTTCGTCAATAAACTTTGGAGAGTGCGCCATTCCGCATAGGAAAACCCCATCGGTTTGGAAGTCCACGGGTCTAAGTTTCATGTGGGCTTCTAAGAAGAAACCGTCCTTTGTTAATGGCACCTTAAGCATTTCTGCTATGCGTTTGTTGTCAGGGTTTGGAACGGTAGCTGCGCTTAATACAACAATGTCCGGCTCGATTCTAATTTCCCCTTTTATTATGGGCTCAAAGAATGTTACTTTGAGTTTCGCATTTTCGTTTGTCACTCTGGGTTTTCTCTCGTCATCATAGTTTACGAATATTGCACCTCTTGCCGCTGCTTCGCGGTAATAGTCTTCTTTGAAACCGTAGCTTCTCACATCTTTGTATAGGATGTAAACGTCTGTTTCGGGACTTGCTTCCTTGATTTTTAAAGCGTTCTTTATTGCTTGGCCGCAGCATATTCTTGCACAGTTGGGCCTTTCTTCTGTTCTAGCACCTACACACTGAATCATAACAACGTTTTTGGCTTTGAATTCACCCTTTGCGATTTTCTCTTCAAGCTCGTGTTGTGTCAGGACGCGGGGGTCTTTGCCATATAAGTATTCTGTGGGTCTATATTCAATTGCGCCTGTGGCAACTATTACTATCCCATGTTCGATTTCCTTTTCTTCGCCGTTATGAATTAGTTTTGACTTAAAGTTGCCCACGAACCCGCTGACATCGATAACTTCTGCGCCAAGATAAACATGTATCTTATCATTTTCCATGACCTCTTTTACTAGCTTGCTTAACTGTCCTGTGGGGTCTTCGCCTTCTAGCAAATAGTGAATTTGCAGCAGGTGTCCACCCAGTTCCTTTTCACGTTCCACAAGATGAACTTCAAAGCCCTGTTTTGCAAGTTCTATGGCTGCTGTCATGCCAGACACCCCGCCGCCAATAACCAAGCCAGCTGGTGTCACATCTATAATTGGTTTTTTTAAGGGTTTCAATAGTCGGGCTTTCGCAGCAATGGACCGAACTAGGTCTTTGGCTTTTTCTGTTGCCTCTTCTGGCTCATGCATGTGCACCCAACTACATTGGTCTCGAATGTTCGCCATCTCAAACAAGTAAGGGTTTAGGCCAGCCTCTTGCACAGTTTCTCTGAATAGCGGCTCATGTGTTCTTGGTGTGCACGAAGCCACAACCACGCGGTTTAGGTTGTACTCTTTGATTTTTTCTTTGATAATCTTCTGCGTATCTTGCGAACAAGTGTAGAGGTTTGCTTCCGCATAAACTACGTTTGGCAGTTTTTTAGCGTACTCCACAACTTCTGGAACGTTCACTATCCCGCCTATGTTAATTCCGCAGTGGCATACAAATACGCCGATACGTGGTTCTTCGGAGCTTACGTCTCTTTCAGAGGGATACCCTTTAACAGCTACCAGTTTTCCTCTCTCAGAAGCGATCAAGGACATCGCTTTCGCAGCCGCAGCGCTTGCCTGTGCGACGCTTTCAGGAATATCTTTTGGAGCAGCGAATGCCCCACAAACGAATACGCCTGGTTTTGAAGTTTCTATCGACGAAAAAGTATTCGTTTGACAAAATTTGTACTGATTAAGTTTTATTCCAAAAACTTCTGTCAATTTTTCCGCGTTTTTTGGAGGAAGCATTCCGATAGATAAGACTATCATGTCGAATTCTTCGGTTTTCGGTACTTCATTCTCCACATAACGCACAAAAAGATTATTTGTCAAAGAATCTTCTGTCACACTCGCAACTCTTGACCTTACAAATCTTATGCCATATTCCTCTTTGGCCCGGTTATAATAAGCGTCGAACTCTTTGCCGTAGGCACGAATATCCATATAAAATATTGTGCAATCCAACTTTGTTGGCACATGTTCTTTAGCTATGATCGCCTCCTTAATGCCATACATACAGCATGCGGCGGAACAGTAGTTATTTCTAAGCTGGGCATCTCTGGAACCAACACATTGAATGAAGGCTACTTTCCTTGGAATTTCACCGTCGGAAGGCTTTAAAACAAGGCCGCCGTATGGTCCTGAAGCGCTTAAAATACGTTCAAATTCTATGCTTGTAACAACGTTTGGAAATCTCCCGTAACCATATTCACTTTTCAGTCTTGCGTCAAATGGTTCGAATCCAAGCGCAAGAATAATTGAACCTGCTTTCAAGGTTGCCTCGCTGTCTTGTTGGTCATATTCGACTGCTTTTGCCTTACAGATTTCTTGGCATGTTCCGCATCCTATGCATTTTTCCCGGTCTACCATGAATTTTAATGGGACTGCTTGTGGATATTCAACGTAGACGGCGCTTCTATCGCTTAACCCTTGATTAAATGTATCTATGGCTTCCACAGGACATTTTTGTGCGCATAATCCACATCCGTTGCACTTCTCTTCGTTTATATAACGGCTTCTTTTTCGAATTTTAACATCGAAGTTTCCAGCTTCGCCGCTTAAGCCGGTGATTTCCGCATTTGTTATTAGGGTTATGTTCGGGTGTCTTCCAGCTGCTACAAGTTTTGGCGCAAGAATACACATCGAACAATCATTTGTTGGGAATGTTTTGTCAAGCTGCGCCATCACTCCACCTATGCTTGGCCCTTGGTCAATCAGGTACACTTTGAAACCAGAATCTGCCAAATCTAAGGATGCTTGTATGCCAGCAACCCCTCCGCCAACTACGAGAGCAGCCCCAATTTTTTCGCTTGCCATTTATCCAATCTCCAACGCCTTGTAAAGTGGAGTCGTTCCTTCAACGCGGTCCAAGGCTATCATTCCTTTCCTACGCATGTTCACGATGTGGCGAAGCACAGTCCCAGGTTTCATGTTGACAACTTTGGCTAGTTCCTTAACTGAAAACGGCTTATCTTTGGTTAAGAGGCAAAATTTATGTCTAATGAACTCCGCGGTAACAACTTCATCAAGCAAAGAGTCAAATTCTTCTTGTGAAATTTTTTCTCCATAAACGTTCTTTTTTTCCGTTAACTCTCTTTCCCTTCCAACTAAAACTCGTAGCCTAAAATCTGAAGCTGCATTTTTTGCTGCTTGAATATTTTCAAGGATTTTCTGATCTGGAGTTTTCCCTGATAACGGGGAAGGGCCCAGTTTCTTTATTTGTTCTGTGAATTCTGTTACTATTTGGGCGAATCTTTGGCCTTCCGAGGCTGAGACCCAGTCTAGTTTCAAGCGGTCAAGTTCTAAGCCTGTTAAAGCCACTAACTTTTTCAGCATTTTGATTTTCCTTTCTGCGTATAAGTTTCCCTCAACGTAGTGGCAGTCGCCGGGATGACATCCCAAGATTAGTATTCCGTCAGCTCCTTTCATGAAAACTTCCAAGGGTATTATCGGATCTAATCTTCCGCTGCACATCACACGGACAACTCTTATGTTCGGTGGATATTGAATTCTGCTTACGCCAGCCAGGTCTGCGCCCGCATAGCTACACCAGTTGCAGAGGAAACCGATTATTTTTGGTTCAAACTCGCCCATTTATGTCCCTCCCAGAACTGCTGTTGCCTCGGCTAACACTTGAGCATCGGTGAAGTGTTTCATATCTATAGCTTTCTCGGGACAGCTGGCAGCACAAAGACCACAGCCTTTACAGAGAACTTCGTTTACTCTCGCTACTCCTTTTTCATCCTTCTCTATGGCAACATATGGACAAACACTTACACAAAGCCCACATCCAACACATAAGTCCTCGTTAACATACGCTACTGTACCCTCAGCCTCCAACATCTTCTTAGACAATATGATGGCAGCTCTAGCTGCAGCTCCACATGCCTGTGAAATGCTTTCTTCAATAAATTTCGGCCAATGTGCCAAACCGCAAAGAAAAACACCATCCGTCGCAAAATCGAGTGGACGAAGCTTCATATGGGCCTCCAAGAAAAATCCATCCCTGGTTAAGGGAACCTTTAGAAGCTTTGCCAAGCGTTCGCTATCATGGTTTGGAACTGTGGCTACGCTTAGCGCTAGCAGGTCCGTTTCTATGGGAATCCAAATTTTTAGGATAGGGTCCCAAGCCAAAATCGATAGCTTTTCGTCTTCTTTGGTAACCTTGGGCTCATGGTCGTCATCGTAGCGCATGAACAGAATTCCCTTATCTGCGGCTTCGCGATAGTAGTCTTCTTTAAACCCATATGTCCTCATGTCCTTGTACAGCACATAAACCTCAGTTTGAGGAGACAAGTCTTTAATTTTTAATGCGTTCTTTATGGCTTGGGAACAACATATCCTTGAGCAGTTAGGTCTCGCTTCATTTCTTGAGCCAACACATTGAATCATGACCACGGTTTTGGCCTTAAATTGGCCATTAGTCAACCTTTCCTCCAATTCACGCTGCGTCAAAACTTTGGGGTCTACCCCGTAAAGATACTCTGTTGGCTTATATTCCGTGGCTCCTGTTGCCACTATCACAATGCCGTGTTCGATTTGTTTTTCATTTCCATTAGAACGAATGGTTGTCTTGAAGTTTCCAATGTATCCCTCAGCATTAACAATCTCTGTGTTAAGATAAACGTGAATTCTCTCGTTTTCATAAACCTCTCTAACAATGGACTTTAACATTTCCTGCGGGTTTTCAGACCCTAATAGGTAATAGATGTGGCGTAGGTGACCCCCAAGTTCCTTCTCACTCTCAACCAAGTAAACTTCAAAACCCTGCCTCGCTAGCTCCAAAGCAGCAGTCATTCCCGATACGCCGCCGCCGACTACCAAACCGACGGGAACAACGTTTGTTACCGGCTTTTTTAATGGGTTCAATAGCCGGGCCTTCGCAACAGCCGCTGTCACTAAATCCTTAGCCTTTTCCGTTGCTTTCTCTGGCTCTTGCATGTGAACCCAGCTGCACTGGTCTCGAATGTTCGCCATCTCAAACAAGTACGGGTTTAGGCCAGCCTCTCGCACAGTCTCTGTAAACAAAGGTTCGTGGGTGCGTGGCGTGCATGAAGCCACAACCACGCGGTTGAGGTTGTGTTCCTTTATCTTTTCTCGAATTCTCACTTGGGTGTCTTGGGAACACGTGTAAAGGTTTTCTTCTGCATACACAACATTGGACAGTTTTTTGGCATGCTCTACGACTGCCGGAACATCTACTATTCCACCTATGTTTATTCCACAGTGGCAGATGAATGCTCCTATGCGTGGCTCTTCTTGACTTACGTCTATTTCTGGAGGATACTCCTTAACAGCTATTAGTTTCCCTCTTTCAGAGGCAATTGTAGCCATAGCCTTTGCCGCTGCTGCGCTTGCCTGTGCAACGCTTTCAGGAATATCCTTTGGACCTGCGAATGCTCCGCACACAAATATCCCTGGCTTTGTCGTTTTCACTGGTGAAAAAGTTTCGGTTTGACAAAAATCGTATCGGTTGAGTTTTATTCCCAAAACTTCCGCTAGTCTTTCCACGTTTTTTGGAGGCCGCAATCCAACAGATAAGACTACTAAGTCGAATTCTTCTGTTCTCGGTTCTTCGTCTTCCACGTAATGCACAAAGAGATTGTTCGTTAGGGGATCTTCCTCTACGCTTGCAACTCTTGACCTTACAAATCTTATCCCGTATTCTTCAATAGCACGGTTGTAGTATGCGTCAAACTCTTTTCCGTATGCTCTTATGTCCATGTAAAATATTGCGCAATCCAGTTTAGTGGGAACGTGTTCTTTAACGATAATTGCCTCTTTGATGCTATACATGCAACATGCTGCAGAGCAATAATTGTTCCCAACTTGAGCGTCCCGAGAGCCAACACATTGAATAAAGGCAATTTTCCGCGGTATTCTACCGTCAGAAGGACGCAAAACTTTCCCGCTGAACGGACCAGAAGCATTTAATATACGTTCGAACTGTATGCTAGAAATCACGTTTAAATAACGCCCATAACCGTATTCGCTTTTTAAACTGGGGTCAAATTCTTCAAATCCGGGCGCCAGTATTATGGCGCCAACATGGATTTTGAGCGTCTCAGGCTGTTGATCGAAGTCTACGGCTTTAGCGGGGCACATCTTTTCACAAAGGCGACATTTAATACAATTTTCTTCGTCGATGGCGTATTTCAGCGGCACAGCCTGCGGGAAAGGCACGTATATTGCTTTTCTGATTCCTATGTTAACGTCAAACTCGTTTAGTACCTCCATTGGACAGTTTTGTGCGCAGATTCCGCAGCCGTTACATTTCTCCTCATTTATAAAACGTGGGCGTTTAAGTATTGTTACTTCAAAGTTTCCAGCCTCGCCCTCAACTTCTTTTAACTTAGAATTTGTTATTAACTGAATGTTTGGATGCCTACCTGCACTAACAAGTTTAGGCGCCAATATACACATTGCACAATCGTTTGTCGGAAATGTTTTATCTAGCTGCGCCATTGTTCCACCAATGCTTGTCGATTCATCTGTGAGGTAAACTTTGAAGCCTGAATCCGCCAGATCCAAGGATGCTTGTATGCCGGCGACTCCGCCGCCGATGACTAGAACGGCGCCAACTTTTTCGTCCATTGCTTTTCCATCCATGGATGCTGATGGAACATTAAGTCGGTCTTCATGTTTTAGAAAACTTTTGATATGTAAAACTTTCTTATTAAGATGATGTCAAATTTTACGTAAAAGTTCCATCGTTCTCGTAGGCTTTCACTACTGAGTGCGACGTCTAGATTCCGGTTTGCTCCTCACCTAAAACTATATTTATTAAATTAGTTATTATGATTTTTATGGCATTTAGCAGATGGTGGGTGTTGATTTGAGTTCGTTGGATGCGGATTTCATGCGTAACATTGCAAATACACCTCGGGGTCGAGGTATCCTAACATGCATACAGTGCGGAAGGTGTACTAGCAGCTGTCCAGTCGCCAGGGTGATAGATGAACATAATCCAAGGAAGCTGATGGAGATGATCATACTTGGGTTACGCCCAGAAGTCATTCTTGGAGCGCTGCCATGGTATTGCCTTTCGTGTTTCACATGCCTCGATAGATGCCCACAGGGTGGAGATGTAGGTGAAGCCATGTTCGCTATTAGAAACGTGGCGGTTAGGGAAGGAAATGTCCCGAAGGGGATACTTACCCAAGCCCAGAGTCTATTTGAAAGTGGACGCGTTGTAACTCCAACCAGAATGGCTTTGATTCAGAGAGAAAAATACGGGCTTGGTAAAGAACCGACGGTTGACGTTGAGGCGGTTCAAAAAATTTTGAGAAAAACATCCTTTGATAAGTTGATCTATAGAGGTTCGTGAGGCATATGAAATATGCTTTCTTTTTGGGTTGTTTAATACCAGCAAGAGAACCGAACTACGAAAATTCCGTCAGAAAAATAGCTCCTGAACTAGGTATAGAGCTTGTAGAAATGGAAGGCGCAAATTGCTGCGCACCATTCAGCATACAATCCGTGGACTACGCCAGCTGGCTTGCTTTAGCTGCTAGAAACCTCTGCATCGCCGAAGAAATGGGACTTGACATTTTAACTCTATGCAATGACTGCTACGAATCGCTTCTAATGACAAACACTATACTAAAAGAAGATAAGAGAGTCAAGAAAAAGGTGAACGAAATTCTTGAGGATGTCGGCTTGAAGTTCAAAGGGAAAATAAAAGTTAAGAGCTTTATTGATGTCTTGCATGAGGATGTGGGGTTGGAAAAAGTAAAGAACTCTGTCAAAGAACCGTTTAATGGACTTAAAGTTGCCGTACAGCCAGGTTGCCATTTAACAAAGCCCAAACGGATACATTTTGGCGAGCAGATGGGTATAACCGCTTTAGACGAGCTTGTAGAGGCAACTGGTGCAAAGTCTATTGGCTATGATCGGAAAGAAGCTTGCTGTGGAGGCCCTTTACGTGGCATAAACGATGAGGTTGCCTCGCAGGTTGCAAAACAAAAATTGGATAGTATAAAAAGTTCCGGTGCTGATTGTATAGTTACTGTTTGTCCATTTTGTTACATTGAACTCGATATGGGTCAATTGGAGATTAAAAGGCACTTAACAGAAGAATATAACTTACCAGTGTTACATTTTGCAGAGATACTTAGAATGGCGATGGGTATCAAACTTGAAGATTGGGAAATCAGAGCACACAGAATCCCAATAACAAAAATTCTGAACATAAAGGAGGCAAGATGAAATGCAAAAGGGAGTAGCGGTTATTGGCGGCGGAGTCGCCGGCATACAAGCATCCTTAGACTTGGCGAATAGGGGCTTTAGAGTGTATCTGGTGGAGAAAAGTGAAAGCATTGGTGGGAGAATGGCTCAGCTTGACAAGACGTTCCCGACGATGGACTGTTCCATGTGCATTTTAGCGCCAAAAATGATAGAATGCGCCCATCACCCAAATGTTAAGTTGTTGACCTATTCAGAAGTGAAGGAGGTAAAGGGTTCCGTTGGTAACTTTAGAGTCAAGGTTTTCAAAAAGCCAAGATATGTGGATGAAACAAAATGCACTGGCTGCGGAATCTGCGCTGATAACTGCCCAGCAGAAGCACCGAACGAGTTTGATGAAGATATAGGATTAAGAAGGGCGATTTACATGCCTTTCCCGCAAGCTGTTCCAAGGGTAATGGTCATAGACAAAGACAACTGTATTGAGTGCGGTCTTTGCGAAAAGGTCTGTCAACCAAACGCCATAAACAGAGAGCAACAACCCGAAGAAATAGAGTTAGACGTAGGAGCCATAGTTGTTGCTACAGGCTTCGACATGTTCGACCCCTCGGCGATTCCACAATACGGATATAGACGCTTCAAAAACGTCATAACAGCAATGGAGCTAGAGCGCCTACTATGCGCGTCGGGTCCTACCGGTGGACACTTGATAAGGCCTTCTGATGGAAAAATACCCAGAAGCGTAGCCTTCATACAGTGCATAGGTTCCCGTGATAGAAGAGAATGGATTAACCATCCCTATTGCTCTAGCATTTGCTGTAAATACTCGGTTAAAGATGCGGTTTTGATAAAGGAGCATGAACCAGCCTCTCGGGTCACAATTTTCTACATAGACATGAGGGCTTTCGGCAGGGGTTTCCAAGAGTTTGTAAACAGAGCAAAATCAGAGTTTGGAATAACATTTGTCCGAAGCAACCCAGGGGAAATCTTAGAAGACCCAGCCACCAATAATCTTATAGTTTGGTTCGAAGACCCCATAACCCGAACTGTTCAGCATATCCCCTTTGACCTAGTGGTGTTATGTCCAGCCTTAATCCCCAGAAAAGGGGTGGAAGAATTAGCCAAAACATTAGGTATAGAATTAGATAACTATGGATTTCTCAAATCAGCGGACGCTGTAAAAACGCCTCTTGACACAGCTGTTCCAGGAATTTTTGCCTGTGGCTATTGTTTAGGACCAAAAACTGGAGACATCCCAGACTCCATAACCCAAGCAAGCGCCACAGCCGCGCGGGTGGCTGAAGTTTTAGTGGGCAAGGAGGTATCATAAATGAGTGAAGAGCCACGCATAGGAGTATTCATCTGCCACTGTGGAATAAACATAGGCGGAATAGTCAACGTTCCAGAAGTAACAGAATATGCTAAAAAATTACCACATGTCAATTACGCCGAACATAATCTCTATACATGCTCAGAAGCAGGACTAGCAGCAATAAAGAAAGCAATAAAAGAATACAACCTTAACAGGGTAGTTGTAGCTTCATGCACGCCACGAACCCACGAACCCCTATTCAGAGCCGCATGCAAAGAAGCTGACTTAAACCCATACCTTTTCGAAATGGCAAACATCCGTGAACAATGCAGCTGGGTCCACATGCATGAACCAGAAAAGGCAACAGAAAAAGCCAAAGACATCGTTAGGATGGCTATTGCAAAAAATGCCTTGCTTGAACCTCAAACAGAGCCAGAAGTCGAGGTTAAAGATGTTTCGCTTGTTATTGGAGCTGGCGTTGCTGGGATGACAGCAGCCCTTTCCATGGCAAATCAAGGCTTCAAAATATACCTTATTGAAAAGGAGAAAGAGCCAGGCGGAATAACTCAAAAACTCTATAAGCTATATCCAACTTTGGCGGATTCTTCAGAGGTTGTGGAGCCATTAATAGAAGCCGTAAAATCTCATAAAAACATTGAGCTTATGACATCAACAACCCTAAAAGAAGTTTCAGGGTATGTTGGAAACTTCAACGTCATCTTAACGACCGCAGACGGTGATAAGGAAGTAAATGTTGGCACAATAATCGTTGCTTCTGGGGCATCAAACTATACACCACCAAAGGGACTCTACCAGTACGGCGTATACGACCATGTGATAACACAACGAGAATTGGATGAAATGCTGAGAAAAGGTGAGATTGGAGAACCTGAGAGAATTGTGATGATTCAATGCGTGGGTGCAAGGAAAGGTGAAATCCGACCATCCGAACTTGAAGGTTTCCCGAAATCAGACACGGCAGAGCTTCTAAGAAAAATTCTTAAAGCGCGAAAAGAGGAGGGATGGCCATATTGTTCAAGGATATGTTGCATGAACGCCATAAAAAACGCTATACTCGTAAAGGACAGATCCCCAAAAACGGATGTCGTAGTACTCTTCGGAGACCTAAGAGTTTACAAGGAATATGAAGACTTCTACAGAAACGCGAGAGACCTTGAGGTGAGATTTGTAAGGCAAATAGAAGAGGTCCCGCCAGAAATAACTCAAAGACCAGAAGGCAAGCTTCAAGTAATAGCTCACGATGCCTTGTCCGGACTTGAAGTTAACTTTCTAGCGGATTGGGTTGTACTTTCGACTCCATTAATTCCGAACAAAGACGAAGTATTACTCGCGAGAATGCTAAAGATTCCCATAAGCACAGACGGCTTTTTAATGGAGGCTCACTTAAAGCTTCGACCCGTGGATACAAATGTCGACGGAGTTTTCATTGCTGGCACGGTTTCAGGACCAAAAGATGTTTCTGAAAGCATAATTTCAGGCCAAGCAGCAGCCGCGAGAGCGTCAATTCTCATGGGTAACAGAAAAGTCAAGACAGAGGCTATAACAGCTGTTGCAGATGAAGACCTGTGCATTGGATGCGGACTATGCGAAGAAATATGCCCCTATGGAGCACCGAAAATTGAAAACGCGAAGTCAAAAATCCGCGAAATACTATGCAGAGGGTGCGGTTCATGCGCGGCAGAATGCCCAAGACGAGCAATAACTATGCGACACTTCGGAGACCACCAAATTCTTGCGCAATTAAACGCGCTTTTAATTCCTGAAAGCCTAAAGGAGGTTGAATCCTAAATGGTAGAAGAAAAATTCGAGCCTTTGATTGTGGCTTTCTGTTGCAACTGGTGCGCTTATGCAGGAGCAGACCTAGCTGGAACAAGCCGTTTTGAATACCCAACAAACATAAGGATAATCCGAGTAATGTGCACGGGTAGAATGGATCCAACATTTGTGCTGGAAGCCTTGAGAGCAGGAGCCGACGGCGTCCTAATCGCAGGTTGCCACCCCGGCGACTGCCACTATCAGAAAGGAAACTACATAATGGAGAAACGATTTGATTACTTAAAGAAAGCCGTGAAGAGTATAGGAATCGAACCCGAACGCGTAAAGCTCGAATGGGTTTCAGCAAGCGAAGGGGCAAAATTCGCGGCCTTGGTCAGAGAGATGACACAGCAAATAAAACAGTTAGGGCCAAGTCCTTTCAGACTTATACATAACCCGAAATAGGTGAGAGAGATGAGCGAAAGAGAAATTTTAATAAGAAAAACCAACGCAGCAATAGACGCTTACAAATCCCAGAGATTACGATGGGTCACGGGAAGATCACAAGTTAAGGTAGAAATCGACGAGGAAAGATACCGACAAGTTGTAGATTCAATAATGCAGGATGAGATCGAAAGACATATGATAATCGGAGCTATAAAAGAGAAAGGCCCTCTCACCGTGGAAGAGCTTTCGCAACTAACAGGTCTTCGACCAAGCAGAATAATGCAGCACATAATAGCCCTCAGAAGAAACGGCATAATAAGCGAAGCTGGAGAGAAAAATAGGCAGTACCTCTATCAACTCGTTTAAGAATGCAGTTAACCTACAATTTCTCCATACATTCTAGGTGAATATCTCCGGGAAAGTCATGATCGTAAAGGTAGATTTTGCCATTTTCAACATCAACTTCAACACGGTCATGAACCGTTGCCCTATCTAAGAGGTTCTGATAGTCTTCTTTATCCAAAATTTGGATTTTTCTAAGAAATTTTTCTCTTGTACTCAATGGTTTCTCACAAACTTCACATAACATTTCAACTACAAGAATTAATTCGAAGCTTTTTCCCTTTAACACCTCAAATTTGACTTCCGACAAACTCCTCTTCAAGAATTTCTCCTTTCCTAATTGTTCATAATCCAAGGATATATTTGTATGTATTTTCGGCTATTCAATTGAATATTGGATATCGATTTTAGCTCGTAATTATTTTTATATATGACTTTGAGATTTCATTTAGTTTTCTGGAGGAGTAAAGCCTTGTCTGAAAAACCTAAGATAGATCCAGAAAAAGCGAAGGAGATGCAAGAGCGCGCAAGAGAAAGAAATCTTATACTTCAAGAGATGAAAAATCGTGGTCCATCAACTATAGATGAACTTTCGAAGGCGACGGGCATGGAAAAGTCGAAACTTTTGAGGCATCTAATCGCCATGAGGCAGTTTAGAAAAGTATTAGTTTTTGGTGAGCGTGATAGAGAGCTTGTATATGGCTTGCCAGAAGAGGTCAAGTCATAGCCTAAGGAAATGAGATTGATCTTGCTTCTGCCTGTTTTTGTTCTATCGTGGTTGTGTTTCTTCTCTTAGCACCAAACTCCCTGCTCCTCTTCTTTAAGGTTGAGAGCTCCTTTAACTGTGCTATCCTCCAAACAACGGGGAAAGTATGCTAATGTGCTTCTTTTTTAGGGTTGTAGGTTTTGGTCACATTCACTGTCTTCCTATCGATTATTGCATAGACCAAATTCACGTCCTTGTTCCACTCAAGAGCATACATCAAGGGCTGGTTAATCCTCTTCTCAGTCGGGTCCACATGAACCCAAGCGCCATTGATTAGCACTTCAACCCAAACATGATCTCCCGCTACCTTCTTAGACTTATCTTGAAGAGTGGAGCAGTCAATAACTAAGCGGGTTCTATAACCATTCGCCAAAAGCAACCCATTATACAGAAGCGCAAACTCTCCGCATTGCCCCTTACCCTGCACAACAATGTCTATGGGGAGTTCAGCTCTAGGCTTAGGCAATTCACTCTTGGCAAATTCAAGGTGCCGATGAATCCAATCTAACAATTGTTTCCAATCTAAACCCTCAAAAGAATCATGCAATACAGACCTTGCATAATCAACAAGTTCCCGTATATACTTCGGCTTAGCCATTGCAGTATAGCGCCTTTTGTAAACCCTCACTATAGAGGGATAGGCTGAATGACGCATTCCCATCACATCGTTTTCACGAAGGTAAAAAATATCCAAAACTATAGAAACTTTTCTGAACTCAACCATGTCTTTGAATCGCATATAAGTTAGAAAGCAGGTTTTAAATCATATCAAAAACGGCTGCTGTCCCGCAGAATTTTGATTCGCACCCGTGCAACATACAACCCTTCACTTCACTCTGATACCACCCTTAAATCGCAGACACCACCCCATTCTTACCCAAAATGAGGAACAAACCAAGCCCAAACTCAAACCTCAACCACAGATTCAACCTATATATAAGGGGGTCTAGTCACAGCAGAGAGCAACAGAGCACAACGCCTTAAACCTGCAACTTCTGCCTTATCGCATTACGCTTCTCTTCCGCTAAAGGTCCAAACTTTTTGATTCTATCCGTGAACATTGCGAATAGTTCTGCTGCTTTTTTGTAGACTGGCAGTGGCACATAGCTATAGCGAACTCGCATGCTTTCTACTCCAAATTGTGCCAGCTCTCGTCCCATGTCAATCATCCGCTTCTTGGTAAACTTCTCATCAATCTCCTGAGAACCCTCAATCACCAAAACACCATCAGCACCAAAGGCAAAAGCAGTAAGCAAATGCTTCAAGCCCAAAATAGCCGTAGAAGGAACAGCCACAATCCTTATGTTTTCAGGATAGTTCGTTCTGTCCAAACCCAGAAAGTCCAGTCCCGTATACCCCACATTCCTATCCACAAACGCAACAATCCTAACCTCGCCAGCAGTCTTATCCGCCAAAACACCACGCAACAGCGCAATAATCTGCCTACTCGTCGAATTCTTAAGATCAATAGCCTCCTTCGGACAGACAGGAATGCAAGCACCACAGCCAATGCACTGAAACGGGTCAATCTTGGCTTTACCTTCTTGCATTGTTACAGCGTTTACTGGACAAATCGGCACACAAACACCGCAACCATTACACAAATCCACAATCACAAAGGCTTTCTCTGGACTAGTTGTAACATAATCACTCTTCAAGAACAGAGCAGCCTTAGCCGCAGCTCCCAAACCATCAGAAACCGTGTCTCGCACATCCTTCGGGCTTAAGGCACAACCACCAACAAAAATTCCGGTAACAAGCGAATCAACAGGGTCAAGCTTAGGATGCTTCTCCGTTATAAAACCATCCTCACCAATAGAAACCTTCATTTTATAAGCAAGCTCCTTCAACCCATCAGGCGCAACCATAGGCGTAGCCAAAGCAACCATGTCAAACTCTTCCTCTCTCGTTTCACCTGTTAACGTGTCCTCAGCCTGAACAACAAGCTTGCCGTTATTATTCTTCCACACCTCAGCAACTTTTCCGCGTACGAAAGCAACGCCTGCTTCTTGGTCTCGCCAGTAAAGATCTTCGTAGCCCTTTCCAGTGGCCCTTATGTCCGTATAGTAAATGGTGACGTCTATTCCAAGCATCTTTTTAAGCACAAAAGCCTGCTTCAAAGCATACATGCAGCATATACGACTGCAGTATGGAATGTAGTTCTTATCCCTTGAACCAGCACAGAGAACAAACGCCATCTTTCTAACGTCGCTGCCATCCGCCCTTTTAACATAGCCGCTGGTCGGGCCAGTGGCAGAAGTAAGCCTCTCCAAATCCATCATTGTTATAACGTCTTTATAATTGCCATAACCGTAAATTTCCAAATTCCGAGCGTCATAAAGCTTGTATCCTGTCGCCAAAATTATGGAGCCAACGTTTAAATCAACAGTCTTACCCGGATCGTCTATGATTATTGCTTTAGCTGGGCAGAGCTGCTCGCACTTCCGACATTTTGTGCAAGCGTCAAAATCTATAGCATAAGCAGATGGAACAGCCTGCGGAAACTCTATGTAAGCAGCTTTTCTCTGCGACAAGCCCTCATTAAACTCGTCTGGAACAGACACTGGACACACCTTTGCACATACACCACAGCTCCTGCACTTCTCGACATCCACTCCACGCGGCTTCATGAAAACTTTAACAGCGTAGTTACCTGGCCGTCCACTAACATCCTGCACTTCCGCATAAGTAAGCAAATTCACGTTTGTGTTTCTCCCAACCTCAGCCATTCTCGGAGTGAGTATACATTGAGCACAATCCAACGTTGGAAAAACTTTTGTCAGTTTTGCCATGTTGCCGCCGATGCTAGGCTTCCTCTCCACCAAGTAAACCTTAAAGCCTAAATAGCCAAGCTCAAGGGCAGCCGTAATTCCAGCAATACCACCGCCTACAATGAGAATTTCCCTTGAACCCTTTTCGCTTATGGTTTCTAACGGCTCAAGTTCAAGGCTTCGTTCATATCCGCCTCTAATTAGGCTTACAGCCTTCCTTGTGGCTTCCGCAGACGCATGCGGCCCGTGAACCCATGAGTCTTGCTCCCTAATATTTACAAATTCAAGCATGTAGGGATTCAAACCAGCCTGTTCCAAAACGCTCTGAAAAGTTGCAAGATGCATTCTCGGCGTGCAGCTGGCAACCACTACTCTTTCTAAATTTTGCTTCTTTATGGCTTCAAGTATCATTTCCTGGGCTGGTTTGGAGCACAGATACTTGTGATATTTGGCTACAGCAACCCCTTCCCAGTTCTTAACCGTGTCAACCACAGCCTTAACGTCTATAATGTCACCTATGTTTCCGCCACACTCGCAGACGAAAATACCGATTCTGGGCGCATTCTTATCCATCAACAGCAATCCCCACTTTCTATGATTAGTTTTGATTCATACAAGGAAAACACTTATTAAAAATCTTACTCCCTCATTCCAACAAAAAGTGACGTAAATAAATGAACGCTCAGGAGCTCGTCCAAAAACATAAGCTTCTTGAATGCATCCAGTGTGGAATGTGCACCGGAGGCTGTCCAGTCGCTCGAAAGGCTAACCTAAACGTTAGAAGGTACATGCGTGAAGTCTCAGCCATGGGCAAGTTAACCATTCATCCGCAGAATGAGTTGTGGAGTTGCACAACGTGCTCCACATGCGGCATCCGCTGCCCAAAAGACCTGAACCCCTATGAATTCTTAATTGACATTCGCAGCATGGCTGTTGAAGAAGGACAAATCGCTCCAACAATCCGCGACGCATTAGAAAGCATATTCAAAAACGGCAACCCATGGGCAAGAGTACGCAGCAAACGGTCTGAATGGAGTCAAGGCTTAAATGTTAAGCACATTTCGCAAGGCGCGGAAATCCTATACTACGTTGGCTGCACATCTGCCTATGACCCAAGAATTCAAGAAGTAGCCAGAAGCCTAGTAAAATGCTTTGAGAAAGCTGGACTAAACTTTGGCGTTCTGGACGATGAAGAGAGCTGCTGCGGAAGCGAAGTTTATGGCATGGGCGAAAAAGGCCTATTCGAGTTTCTAGTAGAGGAGAACATGAAAATCTTCAACAAATACAACATAAAACAGGCTGTAACAAGCTGTCCACACGGATTTCACGCCTTCAAAAACAGATACAACCAAACAAGCTTCGAAATCCAACACCACACACAACTACTTGCAAGACTAATCGAAAACAAAAAACTAACATTCACAAAAGAATTGAACAAAAAAGTCGTCTACCATGATCCATGCTTCTTAGGCAAACAAAATGGCATCTACGACGAACCACGAAAAGTCATTGAAAGCGTGCCAGGCGTTAAGCTGTTAGAGTTTGACCGTTCAAGGGCGAGAAGCCTCTGCTGCGAAGGCGGCGGCGGAAGAATGTGGATCGACATTCCAGGCCCACGCCTAGCAGAAATCCGGGTCAGAGATGCCGTTGAATTTGGCGCAGAGATCTTGGCTGCGGCATGTCCCTTCTGCCTCTTAACCCTTGAGGACGCCGTTAAAACCACGGGAAACGAAGGCAAAATCCAAATAATGGACATAGCAGAACTGATTTCGCTTGCACTGTAAATCCTACATTAAAAGTATTAACGTTCTTTAGATTTAAAGTACGGTATTACCTCTTCACCATACGCCTTCACTATCTTACGGGGATCAGGTCCAACATTTATGAGTAGGAAATGCTTGGCGCCAGCTTTTATATACTCATCTATCTTGTCTATGCAATCTTCTACGGTTCCAGCTATGGAAAACTCAATTGCAGCCTCTTTTGGAATAAGATTACCGAAAGCCAGAAATTTTTCCACCCATTCCGAGTCTGCGAGTGCTTTAAAATATGATAATGACTGTAAATCCTCTGGCAGTTCAACGTCGTAGCCTGCTTCTAATAATAGTTCAGGTGATGGTATCACTTGGGATTTTATCGTTTCAATTTGCCTGTAAGCATCCTCGGCATTTTCAGTAACAGATGTATACAGGTATATTCCCATGTCTATTTCGTCGGTGGATCTACCTACTTTTTCAGCTCCTTCTTTAACGAACTTTAAGCGTTCTTTATACAGCCTCGGAGAAAGCGGAATTGAAAGCCAACCATCAGCCATTTCCCCCGCTAATCTAAGCGTACGCGGACTATTCGCGCCAAAATATATGGGCACTCTACCTTTAACGGGATTTATCTGCAAAAAAGCGTCTCTTAATCTCCAAAATTTTCCTTCATAATTTAGCACCTCACCAGCCCAAAGCTTACGCATAATCGTTACAGCCTCAACTATCTTTGATGCCGGCTTTTTCCATTCTATCCCGAAAGGTTCCAGATTCATGGCTTCTCCTGCGCCCAGTCCAAGTATTACGCGGCCGCCTGAAATTCGATCTACGGTAGCAACTTTTTGGGCGAGAACTGCGGGATTGTATCTATGCGGATCGCTAACGCATGTTCCTAAAACCGCTTTTTCTGTTACAACCGCGGCTGCAGCCAGCATAGACCAAGCTTCCGGCACAATTCCTGGAGGTATGAACAAAAGGTGATCAGGAACCCATATTGAATCGAAACCAGCTTCCTCATTAACCTTGGCTATTTTGAACAATTTATCCACAGGAGTGGCAGGGATAGGCAGAAAGCAGCCAAACCGAATGCCATTCTCAACAGACTCCATCATTTCACCAACTGGCATTACGCCTATCTTGATTCTCAAATAAATTTTTTACGACTTTCCAAAGACAATGCCAAAGGAATAAAACAGAGATTTTGAATTTTAACATTTGGTTTAATAGAATTGCATAAAAAGACTTTTATGGAAATCGATGTTTCTGGTAAGATAAAGAGGTGAAGCATTATGGAATATAAATACCTGATTTATGAAGAAGCAGCGAGTTTTCTGACGCCAGAAGAAGAAAACATAGCCATCATAACATTAAACAGACCTGAAGCCTTAAATGCTCTAAACAGAGGTTTACTCGAAGAACTTGACAATGTACTAGAAGAGATAAGGAAAGACGATAAGATCAGAAGCGTCGTCATAATAGGATCTGGCAGAGCTTTCAGCTCTGGAGCTGATTTGGCAGAAGCCGGAACAGGGGGCGAAGCTGAATTGAGGGCTCGCACGGAGCTAGGGCAGAAAGTTTTCGACAAGATAGAAACCTTCGATAAGCCTGTAATAGCGGCGATAAATGGATACGCGCTTGGCGGAGGGCTCGAACTGGCAGCGGCATGCGACATGAGAATTGCAGCAGAGAATGCGAGTTTTGGAAATCCAGAAGTTATCAGAGGCCTTATTCCAGGATGGGGAGGATGCGTGCGATTGCCGAAACTTATAGGAAGGGCTAAAGCTGCCCAGATAATCCTGACGGGCGAACGAATTGACGCTAAAGAAGCCGAGAGGATTGGGCTCGTTAACAAGGTTGTGCCGCCAGACGAATTGAAATCAACGGCAATATATATGGCTGGAACATTAGCAACAAGAGCCCCAATAGCGATACGTTTGGCGAAAAATATACTTTCAAAGGCTATGGAAATTAGCATAGAGGAAGGAAACAAGATGATGGTTGACGGCAACATAATCTGCGCAAAGTCTGAAGACATCGTAGAAGGCATTTCGGCCTTCCTTGAAAAAAGAACACCGAAGTTTAAAAATAAATAAAATAAGTTTTCCGCCTTCTTTTTCATTTTCTTGAAGTTATCAGAAGATTTAGGGCATATGATTTTTATTTAGCTTGATTTTTATTCTAACCCATGACAATACCAAGTGATATACGCCTTTTGTGTAAGAACCCCGCGGCAATATTAAGCCGGTACAAGAATTCCGGGGTTAAGGTTATCGGATATACGTGTAGCTATGTTCCTGAAGAACTAATAATCTCAGCTGGGCTGCAACCCTATAGAATATCAAACATTGGAGCAAACACGAGTGCCCTTACACCAAGCTTTATATGTCCTTTTGCTAGTGCCACGCTAGAGAATATACTCAAACTTGAGGACTTCTTTAGCGGATTTATAATAGCTCACACATGTGATCCCATGTGGAGACTTTACGATATCGTAAAGAAAAAAACCAGCAAGCCCTTATTTCTCTTAAGAGTACCGCATAACACAGACAATGAGTTATCACTTGATTTCTTTAGGATAGAGTTTATAAGATTCAAAAACTTTCTGGAAAAGAATTTTAAAATAGGGATCGATGATAACGTATTATTCAGCTCCATAGAATTATGCAATGAAAACAGAAATTTGCTTAAAAATATTTACATGCTGAACAGCGGCGGCAAGTACAGGATTGATGCGCTCAATCGTTTTCAACTTGCTCTTGCAGGCATGTGGATGCCAAAATCAGAATGCAACGCACAAATCAAAGCATTAGACTTCAATGATAGCAAAAGCTATGGTAATGTCAGGTTACATCTAAACGGAACAACAATCTACGATCTTGATTTGATAAAGATAATAGAAGAGTCTGGCGGATTTGTCGCATCTGATGACTTGTGCACAGGCTCAAGATACTTCTGGAGCATCGTCGAGAAGTCTAAAGACCCCATTTCAGCTTTAGCCTATAGATACCTTAAGAGGACCCCTTGTCCGTCCCATGGGCCCCTCCAACATAGACTTGAATATATAGACTTCATGATTAAAGAGTTCAATGTGCAAGGGGTAATAACGTTTGCTGAGAGGTTTTGTGATCCAATTTTATATGATAGCGTGCACATAAGAAACATGCTCAATAAAAATGGAATTCCAGCCATGGTTATAGATTATGAGAACCCAGCGCAAGAGATTAGTAGAATCAAGACCAGAGTCGAAGCCTTCATCGAATCTATAGGTGGTTAGAATGAGTTTGCAAAAAGAAAGAAGTCGTGTTCTTCAAACAACAAAAAAGATAGGTGAGCTTATTATGGAATACTTTTCAAAGGCTTGGGATTTGAAAGCTCAAGGCAAGCCTGTTGCTTGGATAACCGTATTCACGCCTGTGGAAGTACTACACGCCCTAGACATTTACCCAATCGCCCCCGAACACTTTGGTGCGATGTGTAGTGCTCGCGGTCTCGTGTTGGATCATCTGGAAGAAGCTGAGAGAAAGGGGTATTCCCAAAATTTATGCTCATATAGCAGATGTTGTTTAGGTTATGTTCTTGGCGGAATGAGTGGACTCATGCCTCCTCCTGACATCCTGATAACTTTTAGGAATTCATGCGACGTTTATGTTAAATGGTGGCAGAGTCTCAATATGCATATCGGAACACCATTGTTTGTAGGCGAAGCTCCTTACGTTTTAACCCTAGAGGACTTAGACAATTACGTTCTGGATTACGTGGTCAAACAGTTGGAGCAGCTGATAAAGATAGTTGAGGAAAAATTTGGGCTAAGATTTGACGTTGAAAGGCTCGTGGAAACCGTTAAGCTTTCGGATGAAGCGAGTGAGTTATGGCTTGAAACGTTAAAACTTAGAAGATTTAAACCATGCCCGCTCGGTGGCAGAGACTCGGCTTCAGACATTTTTCCACTTGTGGTTATGCAGGGAACAACAGAAGCTGTCAAATTTTACGAGGAGCTTCTTCTGGAGGTTAAGGAAAAAGTCGGTAAGGGAGAAGGAGTAATAGAGAACGAGAAGTTTAGATTGCTGTTTGATGGAATATGGATTTGGTACGCGTTTGATCTTATAAAGTACTTTGAGGATAGAGGAGCGGTTTTTGTGTATGAACCCTATAGTGAGGCGTGGGCTCATAGGCTTGATGCATCGAAGCCTCTAGAAAGCATAGCCAGAAAGATTTTAGCCATGGGTTTGAACGTTGACATAGACTTACGAATTGAAAGATTTTTAGAGAGCATTAAGGAGTTTCAAATAGATGGAGCTGTTTTACTCTCTAACAGAAGCTGCAAGTCATGGTCGACTCCACAGCTAGTAACAGCGGATGCATTAAACAAGAAGTTTAGCATCCCTTACCTTCTGTTTGAAGCCGACATGGCTGATCCTAGGCAGTACGCTGAAGCTCAAATCAAAAATAGAATTGATGCTTTTCTAGAGGTTTTAGGAGAAAGATGATGTACGTAGGAATAGACGCAGGAGCTTCTGCGACAAAAGCCGTCATAATTAACAAGGAAGGCGAAATCACATCGTATGCGATCGTTCCGTCAGGAATTAACTTTAAAGTTTCTTCTGAAGAAGCGCTAAGAAAGGCGCTTAAAACATCTAATTTACACTTAAAAGATGTAGCCTGCACGGTTTCGACGGGTTATGGAAGGGCTTTAGTCAACGCAAAATCAACGTCTTCCGAAATTTTGTGCATTTCTCGAGGTACTCATATACTTTTTCCATCGGTTAGAACGATCATAGACGTTGGCGGCCAAGATTCTAAGGCCATCAGGATCGATGAAAACGGAAGAGTTTTAGATTTCGTCATGAACGACAAGTGTGCTGCAGGAACCGGGCGATTCCTTGAAGTAATGTCAAACATTCTTGGAAAACCAATAGAAGAACTCAGCACGTTACATTTTAAATCCTCACAACCTGTCAAAATAAGCAGCACATGCACTGTTTTCTCTGAGTCAGAGGTTATATCTCATATAAGTCAAGGATCAAGAATTGAAGATGTAATAGCGGGCCTTCACGAAGCAATAGCTGACAGAATCTACAACATGTCTAGCAGAATAGGATTTGAAAAGGATGTGGCTTTCACAGGGGGTGTGGCAAAGAACAGAGGGTTCATCGATGCTCTAAGTAAGAAAATCGGTTTAATTCCAACATTGCCAAAGGAACCTCAAATGGTCTGCGCCTTTGGGGCAGCACTTGCAGCCATCAAAAAATGCAAGGAAAGTGTTAGTCATTCATAGTTTTCTGTCTCATTAATGTCAACATTAACAGGCTGGCTGTTGACATGTTTCCGATTTTTCCCATGTTAATCTATTTTAAAGTCTTATATACAGTTGACAATTAAACAGTTTTTCACCGATAAAGAGAAAGGAGGTGAAAGAGCCCTTGCTAATACTATATTACTTCAGATGGACTGGGACACCTGACGAGTTCAAGGAATACGTTGGAAGAGTGATGAGTATATCTAAAGGAATAGAGGGCATTAACTTTAAGGGAGTGTTCATGCCATCAAGCGGATGGAATGCTGTATTGCTTTCCGAGGCAACAAGCTTCGAAAAAGGATTAGAAGCCTTCAGAACGTACATGAAGAGGTATGGTCCCAATTCGAAAGTTTCCCTAGCAAAGCTTGAATTACTTTATACATTCGAAGAACTTGGATACCCCCCATAACTCTAAAAGAAGAAAAGAAATACCCGAAGGCAAAGATAACATAGAATAGCATCCTAGATAAAATCTGCTATAACAACGAATACATGTCCAGTGATTTATTTGACCCCGAAGAAATTGGGACCCCGATTTTTTTTACTAACCTTTTTTGTTTAAGAAGATTTAGGTGTGCCACTGTTTCTCCGAGGGCCAAGTATTTTTGGAATAGAGGAAACTCATCCCAAGATTTGTATATGACGTTCCAATGAACCTTGGATGCTAACGTGTACGCTGTTAAGCTTCCAGCTTTAAGCCCATCCAAGATTTGCACTAATCTTTGTTCATGATGATCTCGAAGTTGCCTAATTCTCTCACGATGGTTTGTAAAGGCTTCTTCATGAGCTGGCAAAACGACTTTAACATCAAGTTTTTCTATCTTTTCAAGACTGTTTAAGTAATCCGTCAGTGGATCCGTGTTTTCCATAAACTGGGCTATGTGTGGGGTGATGGTGGGCAACAGATGATCTCCTGAAATGAGAATTTTTGATGAAGGTTCATATAGGCATATGTGACCAGGAGAATGACCAGGAGTCCATAAAACTTGAAAGCTATAATCGCTCACTGAGATCTCTTGTCCATCATCTAACGGAAGCGCCTCCTCCGCGAGTTCTTGATAGGCTTGTGGAGTGAAGAAAGCTGGATGAAACCTCTGCAGGTTCATTGCAATTGATTGGGGTGCACCATTAGCTTCAAGAAAGGTCTCCATGTCTTCCTTGTAATCTTCAAATTCTCTTGACATAAGCTTTGACAACTCGGCTTCAGCATGATGTATTAAAAATTTGATGTTCCTTGAAACTTCTTTAAAACACGGAATCAAGCCCACATGATCCACGTGAAAATGGGTTAATAAAATCTTGGTTAAATCTTCAGGCTTTATTCCGGCTTTTGAAAGCCCCTTGCACAATGAATGAAAGGCTTGAGGGAAATTCAGTCCAGTGTCGATCAGGAGGTGCTCATCCTTTGATCTTATTAGGTATGAATTCAGATGCCCTAGGGGGTTTTGGGGCAGTGGAACCTTTATTTGGAATATGTTCGAGAACACTTCTTTAATCATAGACACCAATCCTAGCTTAATTTGGGCATCTAACCTCTGGTTAAGTTTAAAATCTTCGCTGCGTTTAAGCCGAGAATATTCTCTTTTTCTTTCTCTGTCAAATACTTGCATGCCCTTATGACATTTATTTCATATCTCATATCACTTCCCCACACAACTGGGTAGTCAGAGCCATAAAGAAGCTTGTCAACACCCACTTCTTCTCTTATTCTCTTTAAGATTTTTTCCGAATAGATAAAACTGGACACAGCTGATGAATCGAAATATACATTATCAAAATTTTTTCCCAACTCGATTGCTTCATCAAACCATATTCCGGGCTTGTAGGCGCTATAGCTTCCAGTGTGAGCTAAAATAATGACTGGATTGTAGCTTTCCAGAATGGGTTTTAAATACTTTGGATTGGCGTCTTCAGATAACTCTGGGATTTCCCATGGTCCCGGATCGCAGCCAGTATGATAGAGGAGAACTTTTTTGCTTTTTTCACAGTATTCACATATTTTTTCAAAGTTCTTGTTTTCGATAGGGGAGAAGAGCTGGAGGGTTGGAAGCATTTTTATCCCCTTAAACCCGAAGGTGCCTATCTCTCTGAGCTTTGCCTCTACGTAATATTCGTCCTTGTTTGGGTTGACGGAACCAAACCCAAGAAATTTATCTGGGTTCCTTTTCACCAGATCCGCTATTTCTTGGTTTGAGCTTTTGAGTTCTGGGTAATAATTAATTAACTCTTGGAAGAACCGTTTTATCTCCTCTTCTAGAGATGCAAATCTCAAGGTACGGAAGCCAAAAAGTGATTCTAAATGGCGCTTTCTTAACTTACTCTTAATCTCTGGTTTTTCTACATCTGACGGATCCGCATCCACGGCTAGCAAAACCGCATGGTCTACAGCAGCCTCTTTCATCTCATTTAGAATTTCAGTTTCTTGAACGAAGGGGTGGACATGGATGTCTATTACCAATTCTCTCTCAACTTTACAAATAAAAAGAAAGTGAACGTATATTAATTGTATTATGAGCTTAATGTTAAGGCATAGGTAGATTCATTTCCCTGTACCATTCTCTGGCAACGATATACCTTTGAATTTCACCTGTTCCCTCTACAATATCTAGGATTCTAGCATCACGATAGAAGCGCTCAAGATCTGAATCAACATATCCATAGCCACCGTGAATTTGCATGGCTTCATTTGTGACTTCTATTGCGGTTTTGGCTGCGTAAGCCTTCGACATAGAAGCGAATTTAGTAATCAACCTTGGATCACGTTTACTATCGATAAGCCAAGCAGTTTTATACGTTACCAATCTTGCGGCCTCTATTTTCATGGCCATCTCAGCTATCTTCCATTGCGTAAACTGAAATCTATGCACTGGTGTGAAAAATTGTTCCCTCTCGGTAGAGTATTTCAAAGCACGTTCAAAGGCTCCTTGAGCTATGCCTACGGCTGAAGCGGCGATGGGTGTTCTGCTGAAATCAAAATATGACATTATTTGATGGAAGCCTCTGTTTTCTTGACCGAGAAGGTTGCTTAGTGGTACTCGAACATCGCTGAAGGATAGTTCTGCCGTTGGAGCTGCCCTAAATCCCATTTTTGGTTTTAGGTGTGTGGCTTCGAACCCCGGAGTTCCCTTCTCAACTATAATTTGGCTAACGCCTCTATATGGTGGAGAGGCATTAGGGTCTGTTTGACAGCAAACCATGGTGAATTCTGCGATGTCCCCGCATGTGATGAATGTCTTGGTACCGTTAATTTTCCAGCAATCTCCATCTTTTACTGCCGTCGTGTCTAACCCTATCATTCCAGCGTCAGAGCCATGCTTGGGTTCAGTAAGCGCCATTGCACAAACTATATCGCCTCTACATATTCTAGTGAGGTACTTCTCTTTCTGCTCCTCAGTACCATACATTTCAATTAATCCGGCGAAACCCACACCGCCTAATAGTGAAGCAAGCGTAGAATCCACCCTGTAGAACTCTTCCGCTATTATGCATGCTTCGATGCAGCCTAATCCTTGCCCCCCATATTTCTCGGGAAAGCTTGCACCGATGAAGCCTAGCTTTGCAGCTTCCCTGTAAAATTCCCATGGAAACTCGTACTTTGCATCGTATTCCCTTCCTTTCTCAGCTGTAAATTCCTTCTCAGCAAATTCGCGGGCAGCCCTTTTGATTTCCATCTGTTCCTTAGTGAACTCAAACTCCATTTTAACACCTCATTTTCTCCCACATCTTGCGTGCTTCGTATACTTGAACCTTTTCCTCCAATGCTGTTGATATTAACATCTAAAGATGGTACTTTATATTGACGTGCGTGTAATGTAAAAAGAACCTTTCAAGACTAAGAAAACATTCGTTTGCGAAATAAGTGAAATCGGTGGAAAAAGTAAGACTTAAAAAATTTAATCACTCTTGAAATGCATATGAGATGCAATAGGATAAAAACCAAAAACATAACAGATCACATACTTCTAATTCGAGGAAAAAATAAAGCTAGGTTTCCTTATTCACATTCAATTCTCATTTTAGACGAAGAGACCGTATTGATAGACACTGGTTGTGGTGTTGATGTTCTAAAACAACTCAAAAGAGAATACTATGTAAGCTATGTTATTAATTCTCACACGCATCCGGACCATTCCGCTGGCAATTGGGTGTTTAACGATCTACCCATTTATGTACCAGAGGAGGGATTTGACACTAGCGGGGATATGGCAGCCCTTTCTGAGAGATTCGTAAGTAAAAATCTTGCTCGAGTTTGGCAGAAATTCGCGAAAGAGGTTATGGGGTTTAAGAATTGCAGAGCGACGCACAGTTACAACAGACGAACATTCTTCAATTTTGGGAAAATAACCTTTAAACCAATTTACACGCCAGGACATACAAAAGATCACTATTGTTTTTATGAGCAAAAAGAAAGAATTCTCTTTTCATTTGACTATGATTTGACATCATTCCCTTGGTATGGACACAGAGAATCCAGTCTTCAAGAATTTGAAGAATCTGTGAAGAAACTTAAAGCTCTGTCTCCAAAGATTGTAGTATCATCTCATAGAGGAATAATTACCGAGAATATTGATGCTGAGTTCGACAAGTTCCAAGGAAGAATAGATGAAAGGAATGAAAAAATTCTCTCCTTGCTAGAAAGCGAAAAAACTATCAATCAGCTTGTGGATTGTGCTCCAATTTACGGTAGGTTTCCTTACGCTAAGCCGTTGCTTCATTACTGGGAAGGTCAAATGATAAATAAACACTTGGAACTATTGGAAATTGATGACAAAGTAAAAAGGCATGGAAACTTCTATACAAGGAGTTCAAAAGTAACTTAAACGCGAAATAACAACCAAATTCTAATGCGTACCATTCTGAAGCCCTTGGAGAAGGAGAAAAGGAGGTTAATGAGAGAAGAAACCTTTATTTTTTATAGGTGTAGAAGCCCTTTCCTGTTTTTGTTCCAAGCTCGCCTTTTTTAACCATATCTTCCAACAATGGGCTTGGCTTATAGAACTCTCCATACTTGGCTTCAATCTCTTTTAGTTTTGACAATATGAGGTCTATGCCTAGCGTGTCAGCGAGCTCTAAAACGCCTATAGGCATGTTAAAGCCTAGTTTTAACGCCTTGTCTATATCTTCCGGAGTAGCGATGTCATTTCTTATGAGCTCTGCAGCCATGTTGACTGATACATAAGTTTGCGTCATTGGATCGAATTTTTCCGCCTTCTCGGTTGGGATTTGTGGCATAGCCCATTTTCCTTTCTCCGGGTATGTATAGAATCCTTTTCCCGCTTTTACTCCAAGCTCACCCTTTTCAATTTTCTCTTTTATCAGTGGCGATGCTTTGAAGTTTGGTTCCCTTTCTTCCATGAACTTCATGACACTGTAGCCTATGTCTATGCCTGTGAAATCTAATAGCGCGAAAATGCCCATTGGCATTCCAGCCTTGTGCATTGCTGCCGCATCGACTTCTTCGATCGTGTACTCTCCTTTGTAAACCATCCACGCGACAAGGTTTGTGCTAGGTGTGGTTATTCTGTTAGCTATGAAGCCCGGGACATCCTTCTTGCATAATACTGCCTCTTTTCCGAACTTCTTTGCCAATTCTATTGTGACATTGCAAGTGTCATTGCTTGTTTTTTTACCCATTGTTACTTCAACAAGACGCATAAGCTGCGCCGGGTTGAAAAAGTGCATGCCTATTACTTTTTCAGGACGGTTTGTCGCTGCCGCAATTTCGGTGATTGGAAGCGCGCTTGTGTTTGTTGCTAGTATTGTATGTGCCGGTGCGTAGCTATCCATTTCTTTAAATATTTGCTGCTTTAACTTTAAGTCTTCTGGAACTGCTTCAATCACAAAATCAGCTTCTTTCACCGCTTCTTTTAGTGAAACCAACGTTCTTATCCTTTTCAAAGTCTTTTCTGCTTCAGCTGGTGATATCCTACCTTTCTCAACAAACTTACTTATGCTCCATCTAATGTTTTTCATGCCTCTCTCAAGAAAATCTTCGCTGATGTCTCTCATGGTCACATCAAAGCTGGCTATTGCTGCAACTTGTGCTATACCGTGTCCCATTGCACCAGCGCCCATAACAGCAATTTTCTTAATTTCCATATCATATCACCATTTATTGGGCAGTGAATAATGTGGGGCTTTCTTAAAACATTTTTTGTCCAGTCTTATTATTTTAGCCATTGTAACAACCATGTTGCATGAACTACTTATGCACATTCAAATTTTTCAAGACTTCAAACTGTTGGGTTGTAGCTCACTCTAGAGGAACAAACTCGTACGTTATGAAGCCTTCAGGTTCTCTCCTCGCAGTTGTTAGGCGTACCTTCATTTTTGGCTTTATTTTTCTGGGGTCATCTATCTTTAGCCAAGCTAGGACTCTCACGCCTTCCTTCATTTGGGCGATACCAACCACGTAGTCTTTGTAATGGGTGTAGGTTGAGGGTTTAACGAATATCATAGTGCATGTTAAAAGCTCTCCTTCACCGCTTAAGGGTATCCAATCCATGTTTGATTCTAAGCATTTCGGACAATCAGCCTGAGGAGGGAAAAATTTTTCGTTACATCTTTTACATTGAGTCATGTAGATTTTGCCTTCTTTCAATCCTTCAAAAAACCTTTGAATCTTGGCTACACCAAACTGGAATCTTAAAGGTAGTTCACGCATGCTAATATAAAGCGGTAGTTCTGTTTTCGCTTCCTCAACTATGGGTAGACCTTTTTCAGCAATGCCCTTTTTTGCGTTTTCACTTAGCTCAGACATAAAATTCCTCCTACACATGAGGTTTTTCTAGTGAAAGTATGGTCACATATGCATAGTGCCCTGTTCCACCGATGTTGTGGGCTAAGGCTCTCCCTTTCTTAATGGTTGCTTGAGCTTCTGGGCTAGCATATTTACCATATTCTTGCCGGAGCTGTTTTGTCAAGCCGTAGACCATTGAGCATCCGGTAGCGCCTATGGGATGACCTTTAGCCTTTAAGCCTCCATCGATGTTTACAGGTATGAGCCCGCCATTGTAGGTTTGCTTTTCTCTTATGAACTTCAGGCCTTCTCCTCTTTTACAAAAACCTAGATCCTCATAAGCTATAAGTTCTGCTATTGTAAAACAGTCGTGCACGCATGCCACATCAAAATGTTTAGCAGCGTCATGGTAGTCTATTCCTATCCTTTTATAAGCTTGCTTCGCAGCCTCGACAGCGGATTCCAAACCCGAGTATTCAAGTTTTAAAAACATGTCTCTCCTACTTAGATTACCGGTTCCTGTAGAAATGCCTATGCTACCTATCCATACCGGTGTATCCGTAATTTTTTTGGCAACATCTTCGCTGGCCAATATTACCGCAGCTGAACCGTCTGTCAATGGGCAACAATCGAAAAGCTTCAACGGCCACGCGACGTATCTCGATTGCATAACAGTGTCAACAGTTATTGCTTTTCGAAACTGAGCTTTGGGGTTCATAGCTGCGTAATGGTGATTTTTCACGGCTATTTCTGCTAGGTCTTCCTCTTTTAAACCGTGTTTCCACATGTAGCTTGTGGCATGCAACGCATAGTATCCGGGGAAGGTCATGCCAAAGTTTTCAAATTCCCAGAAGTAGTTCCCGGCTCTTCCAATAAACTCTATTTGCACTGGTGTCGGAGATTCATACATTTTTTCCACACCTAGAGCCAATGCCACATCAACGTATCCGCTAGCAACAAAATTGTATGCCGTGGCTACGGCGGCACTGCTTGTTGCACACGCTGCCTCCACTCTCATACTTCCTTTCGGGAGCGTACCACAGTATTCTGAACAGATGACGGCGGGCAGAGCTTCAGCGTTCCATCCACCAGCACATCCGACCACAAGAAACTCCATGTCTTTTGCTGAGAGATTTGCATCTTTTAGGGCTTCACTGACAGCCTCCCATGCGAGCTCATCGATTCTCACGTCATATCTATTTCCAAACTTGCTGTGGCCGACTCCGACAATTGCTACATCGCCCAACTCAAACACCCCAAAGAGAAGTCATCATTTTCGGTTTCGGATTAAAAAAGGTTTGCACAATTTTTGGTTTTTAAGTTGGGTTCGAATGTACTCTCTCCGTTATTTTTATTTACTCTCTAAATTAATTGAGTTTCAGTGGTTTATATGAGAACTTCAAAAGAGTATGTTGAAAGACTTAATAAAATGAGAAAAAATGTATACATGAACGGAGAACTTGTTGAACGCGACGACCCTGAGCTTTTGCCATCCATAAGGGTGCTCTCGAAAACCTTCGACCTTGCAGAAGATCCTGAATTTAAGGATTTGATCACCACAACTTCGCACTTAACAGGGGACATCATAAACCGTTTTACACATGTAAACAGAAGCGCTGATGACTTACTGAATAAGCAGAGGATGATAAGAAAGGCTTGTCATCTTACAGGCGGATGTATCCAGCGGTGCATGGGATGCGATGCAATAAACTCCCTTCATTTCGTAACGTACGAGGTTGATAAGGCGTATGGCACAGAGTACCATAAAAGATTCGTGAAATACTTGGAATATTTTCAGAAAAACGATTTGACAGCTGCGGCAGCGCAAACTGATGTTAAGGGGAATAGAAGTCTCAGGCCGCATGAACAGAAGGATCCAGACCTTTATGTGCGGATAGTAGAAAAACGAAAAGATGGCATAGTTGTAAGGGGCGCTAAGAACCACATTACCATGGCTGCTATCGCCGACGAGATGATATGTTTACCCACCAGGGATATGAAAGAAGAGGACGCTGATTACGCTGTTGCCTTTGCTGTTCCAGCGGATGCGGAGGGAGTAAAGTTAATCACACATGTGGCAAATCCTCGATCAAGGAACGTGTTTAAGGCTCCCATAGCCGATTTTGGGTTTGCAGATTCTTTTGTTATTTTTGACGATTTATTTGTGCCTTGGGAAAGAGTTTTTATGTGTAGTGAATGGCCCTTTGCTGTTTTGTTGGCTCATGGCTTTGCTCTCTATCATAGGCATAGCTATACTGGATGCAAACCTGCGGTGACAGATATAATAACAGGTGCTTCAGCGCTTGTTGCTGAGTATCAGGGGATAGCCGATAAGCCGCATGTTAGGTCAAAGTTGGCTCATCTTGCAAGCATAGCGGAGCTTGTGTATGCGTCAGGGATAGCGTCTGCTGTTGAGGGACAAAAGCATGAATCTGGTAGTTTCGTCCCGAATACTGTGTACGCAAACGTTGGCAGGCGACATGCTGGCTTGAATATCTATCATGAGTCCGAAATACTCACGGATCTGGCTGGGGGATTACCTGCAACTCTTCCATTTGAAGGAGACTTCGTAAATCCTGAAACTAAGCGCTTTCTTGAAAAGTACATTATGAGGAAGGAAGATGTCTCGCCTGAAAATGTTCATCTATGCTTCCGCCTTCTTTCAGACATGCTGTGTTCGTCTCTAAGCGGCGTTTCAGCAGTTGCAGGAGTTCATGGAGGAGGTTCACCAATAATGGAGGAAATAGCTATCGCTGCCACGTATGACTTTGATGAAAAGAAAAGAGTAGCGAAACACTTAGCTGGCATCGAAAAGCCATCAACATCTAAAACCTAATTCCGCCTTTATTTTCGTTAATTTAGGGTTTTAGTTAAAAAGATTCAGGTTATTCGACCTTTAAATTCGAAAGAAAGGAAAAATAGTATAGAACATTTTTAAACAAGACTTAAATATTGAAACTTTCTCTTAATTTTTGTGAAAGAAAGGAGGAATGAAAAATCAAATCAAAGGTATTTGTTGGAATAGCTCTGATGCTTCTAATGGCTGGTCTAACGGTCTCTAGCTTGCCAATTGTCAGGTCCACGCCTGAGGATATAAAAATTGCGGTCATCGGCCCAAAGGGCTGGATACAATGGGACGGCCTATGGGAAGCTGCTCAAATGGCTAGGGATGAGATAAACGCGAAAGGAGGCATCTTGGGACATAACATAGCGTTGCTCGACGTTGATGAACACGGGAAAGACTTGCGACCTGATCTGGGCATCGAAGAAGCATTGGCTGCACTTGAGGCTGGAGCACAATTTTTTGTAGGCGGTTTTAGAACTGAATGTGTTGGCCCAATCCGTGAAGCAGTCATGGACTACGCGGCGGCAAATGGTAGACCAATCTGGTTCATTGCTGGTGCATCCACCGACGCGCTAATTGACTGCGGGGGAATAGGGTGCGGCAAATGCGTACGTTGCAACTACAACAGATACAAGTACATGTTTAGGATAACGCCCATGAACTCGACAATGCTCTTCAAGCAATATGCCGCGTTTTTAAGGACGTATGTGCTGCTGAAAAAACTAGCGCCCATGTATGGTAATTATACCGGGGTCACTATTCCCGTTACCCCCACACATCCATATGAGGAGAAAGTATACTACCCTCCAGTAAAGACATACATTGTCGCTGAGGATCTTACTTGGTGTGACCTCATGGTGAAGTGTCTTGCTGGCAACTCAACCTATCCAGAACTCTATCTTGGTGTTCCAAACCCCTATCCATCGCCCCCCAGTCCATATTCAATACTTGGACCCAATTCAATAATTGTTGGAATTGCTCGTCCTTCAGCCTACACGCCTAACTTTCCGCCAATATTCGACGATATCGATGCCAAGAAGGCTAGACTTATCATTCATATATTCTCAGCTATAGCTGGAGTTGACTTTATCAAAACGTGGAAAGATAGAGTAACCAATGCTTTACCCGTAGGCATCAATGTAGAAAGCCAGATGCAGGAATTCTGGGCTGCGGTAGGTGGCAGATGCGAATATGAAAGTTTTCTGGCATCTGTAGGAACACAAACTCCAATAGTTCCGGGCTATACGGACAAATTCTGGGCTGATTACCTTGCAAGATGGGGACATTGCCCAATTTACACCGCGTGGGGAGCCTACGACGCCATAAAGGCATTAAACGAGACAATCACGGCTATAGGAACATGGCCCCTCACCTGTGATCAATTAATACCTTACACTGAAAAAACCGTCCGAATGGGCATACTCGGTAGGTTCCGTTACACTGGTCCAAACGGAACACTTCACGACGTCTTCTGCGCTGCTGACTGCTTAGCATCGACATGGCCTACACGTTACGTGAGAGCACTAATACCTCAGTGGCAAGCAGGTGAAATGAAGGTTACGTGGCCGCAAGACCAAACCTACTCTAGAAAGTTCAAAATTCCACCATTGATGTACCCATTGGCAGACTGGGATGTTAACTTTGACGGCATAGTTGACATAGAAGACATATATAAAGCCGCCCTATCCTACGGCGCCATGCCGCCAAATTGGGATATAGAAGCCGACATGAACACTGATGGGATAGTTGACATAGAAGACATTTATGCAATAGCCCTAAACTATGGACGAACGGTTCCAAAATATCCACTCCCATAGAGTTTCAAATCAAACAACCCATTTTTTTATTTTGAACTAAGAAAATCGTTCCTGAATGTGAAAAGATTTATATGGATACGTAGGATGCTCCATTAGGAGCGGAAAGTAATGATCATTGAGGCTATAATCATCAATGGCTTGATGTTAGGTGCAATTTATTCGCTTCTAGCCTTAGGCTTCACCTTGATTTATGGGGTTTCTGGTGTAGTAAACATGGCTCACGGCTCGCTTTTCATGCTTGCAGCCTACGTTTTTTTTGTTTTTACATTTCAGTTTCCAATAGGAATTTTCTGGGCATCTATTGTTGCGGTTCTTGCAACTGGAATTTTTGGAAGCATTCTATACAGGTTACTCATAAATCCTATTATAAATGATGAAGTCGCTGTATTGGTTGTAACCGTCTGTGCAGCTTTAATCTTAGAACAAGCTGTAATCCTTCAGTTCGGCTCATACCGAAAAGCTGTGCCTTCTTTTGTAGCAGGATATGTAGAAATATTAGGTGTAAAAGTCACTTATTCAATGATCTTAGCTTTTATAGCGTCACTAATCCTCTTCTTGATCTTAGGGATTTTCCTTTCCAAATCTAAGGTCGGAAGGGCTATGAGGGCTGTATCGCAAGACCGCGAAGCTGCCATGTTAATAGGTATCAACACAGAAAGGCTATGCATGATGACAATGGCTATATCAGCAGCAATCGCCAGTATAGCAGGAATATTAATTACTGCATCCAAAACTGGAATCGCCTACCCAGATATGTGGCAACATCCACTATACTTGTCTTTTGCTATAGTCATTTTGGGTGGATTAGGCAGTATTAAAGGCACCCCTATTGGAGCTTTCATTATCGCATATGCCGAATTAGCCTTTATGTATTTGGTTCCCGGGGCGATGTCCCTTGCAGGAGCCGTTGTCATGGCAGTGATGGTCCTTGTCCTTCTAATCCGACCTAAAGGGTTGTTCGGAAAGCGTATAGAAATGGAGTGAAATGCAGAATGGTAAAAAGGTATTTCAGAGCCGCCTACTTAAGTTTTCTCGTGCATGTGGTTGACATACCTCCGAGATTTTTTGCCTTTCTAATTTTCATAATTTTTCTTTTATTTCCAATCACAGGACCGCCAGAATCCATATTACTTATGATGATCATAGCAAATTTGATGGCGATTTACGGAGCTAGTTGGGACCTGCTTGTGGGGCGAACTGGACAAATAAGTCTAGGTCACGCACTATTTTTCGGGATTGGGGCATATGCAACAGCCTTACTATATGTTTATTTAAATCTACAACCATGGGCAACAATATTCATCGCCGCACTAATAGGCTTCGTAATCGCGTTGCTCATAGGATTTCCGTGTCTAAGGGTGAAGGGGCCATACTTAGCACTGGTCACAATGGCATTCCCACTAATCATGACAGGTGTAGTTTATTACTTTAAGGATATAACTGGCGGCGAGAGAGGTATTTATGGCATCCCACGCCTTTTCCCGTTCTTAAATTACAACCAGCAAAGATTTGCAGAATACTATTTTACTCTAATTTTAATGCTAATTTCCTCTATAATAATATACAAAATAGCAAATTCAAAAACTGGAATCGTTTTTTTGTCAATTCTTGACGATGAACTCGCATCAAAGGCATGTGGGATTAATGTAACCAAATATAAAATAATGGCCTTTGCCATAAGCGGGTTGTTCGCGAGCTTAGCAGGAGCAGTTAACGCCCATATACTAAGCTCAGCAAGCGCTGCATCATTTACATTAACAATTTCTTTTATGCCAGTGATCATTACAATTTTTGGAGGCATAGGGACAATTTACGGTCCGATATCCGCTGCCTACGTTTTACAGATTTTAGACAGATATCTTCTATACAAAGTCATAAATGTGAGCACAGAGTGGAGGACCATAATATACGTCGTTATCGTAATAGTTCTTATACTCAAGTGGCCAAGGGGCATAGCAAGAACCGCGGTCGACAAACTTAAAGACCTTGAGGAGGCTAGGCCTGTAGAAGTTGTGTACAAAAAAATGAAGAAGAAAGAAGAGTCATCCGGAGGAAGTATTCATGCACCTTCTTGAAGTTGAAGATCTGACGAAAAGTTTCGGTGGCCTGATTGCAGTAAAAAATGTGAATTTCAACGTAGATGAGAGAGAAATAATTGGTATAATCGGACCTAACGGAGCCGGAAAAACAACCCTTTTCAATTTAATAACAGGCTATCTAAAACCAGACTCCGGAAAAATAAGATTTAATGGCGAAGAAATAACAGGCCTTCCACCATACAAAATCGCCAATAAGGGACTTGCAAGAACATTTCAAATTGTTAGACCGTTCCGACACCTACCAACAATCGCAAACATAATGGTAGCATTAAACTCTCCAAGGGGGAAGAAAAGAATCGAATGGGTTAAAACGCCTGAAAGAAAAGCTATGGAAATGCTTGAAGACGTAGGTTTATCTGAAATGATGCTCGAGCCAGCCGAAAACCTTTCACACGGCGACTTAAAGCGCCTTGAAATTGCAAGAGCCATGGCGTTAGAGCCTCAAATTGTCCTTTTAGACGAACCCTTTGGTGGATTAAGCCCAGTAGAAACAGAATACATGGTCAAGTCTATTCAAAGGATGCATCTCGACGGCCACACAATAGTAATAGTTGAACATAAACTTCACGCACTCATGAAGCTCGTTAAAAGAGTGATTGTTATGCATTATGGCGAAAAAATCGCTGAAGGATCTCCTGAAGAAATAGCAAAAAACGATAAAGTCATTGAAGTCTATCTAGGGAAGGTAGCCTAATGTTAGAAGTTAATAATCTAACAGTTCACTACGACGGCGCCATGGCATTAAACGACGTTAGTGTAAAGGTAGAAAAAGGAGAGTTCGTAGCGGTTGTCGGACCTAACGGAGCCGGAAAAACGACACTACTCAAGTCAATTTCAGGGACATTGAAGGAGTTTCAACGAGGAAGAAGAGAACAAGCAAAAATTTCCGGAACGATACTCTTCGAAAAGGAAAGAATAGACAAACTTAGACCATGGAGAATAGTGACAAAAGGAATAATTCACTGCCCCGAAAGGCGAAGGGTTTTCCCGGAAATGTCCACATTTGAAAATCTAATCATGGGAAGCTACCTTAGAAAAGACAAGGACCAGATAAAAAAAGATTTGGATCGGGTTTATCAGCTTTTTCCAATATTAAAGGAAAGAAAAGATCAGATGGCTCAAACGTTAAGCGGTGGTGAACAGCAGATGCTAGCAATTGCAAGGGCTCTAATGTCTAAACCTAAACTTTTAATGATCGACGAACCTTCATTGGGTTTGGCACCTTTAGTAAAGCAAAAAGTTTTTGATAGCATAAAAGAAGTTTGGAGTTCAGGAATAACAATATTACTTGTTGAACAAGATGTCAGCATCGCATTAAGTCTGGCTAACAGGGCATACGTCCTTACGCATGGAAGAATAGCAGCACAAGGAATCAAAGAAGAATTGATGAAAAATAGAGATATTAGAGAAATGTATATAGGCATATAAGATGCATCATAGTAGCTAATCGAGTCTTAAAATGGTAATAAAGTAATTAAAATAAAGGCGATGCCTAATGGTAAAATCAAAGTCAGAACAAGCCTTAGATGAATACCTCAAAAGACCATGGACAAAATGGTACGATAACGGCGTATTACCCGATGTTAAAGTTCCAGAAACCAACATAATAGAAGTAATAGATGAAAACTACAAAAAATGGGGAGACAAAGTCGCTTTAATTTTCTATGGAAGAAAGATTAAACATAAAGAGATAAGAGAAGACTCCCTAAGATTTGCAAACGCTTTGTATGATTTGGGCATACGAAAAGGAGATGTAGTTGCCATATATCTTCCAAACTGTCCCCAATTTGTTATTGCATATTATGGCATCTTAAGACTCGGAGCAACCGTCACAACCGTTAGCCCACTTTACACTCCACGCGAGATTGCTTACCAACTTCGAGACAGCGGAGCCAAAGCGATCATTTGCCTTGATCTACATTATGAAAAGGTAGAAAAAGCCCTTGAAGAAGTCAAACTAAACTACGTAATTATAACAAGCATATCTGAATATCTACCGAGTAGCGAAGGTTTTATAGCTAGACTACGAGGAAAACCTCTTAAAGAAGAAATACAGAAAGAGCAAGGTTTACTGTACTTCCAAGACTTGCTTCAAAAATACCCACCAAACCCACCCAACGTGCAAATATCACCAGACGACGTAGCTACCCTTCCGTATACTGGAGGAACGACGGGAGACCCTAAAGGAGCAGTGTTAACACACAGAAATGTTGTTGCAATTCAAGAGCAGATGAGACAATTTTTCCCAAAAATAGAAGATGGAAAAGAAAGTGGTTTAGCGGTATTGCCCTTCTACCACATATACGGACAGTCAGTAATCATGCTTACAGGAGCCTTTCGTGGCGGAACAGGAATACTATTCGCTAAACCTGAACTGAGCGAAATACTAGATGCCATCCAAGACTATGATACAACACTTTTCTATGGAGTTCCAACACTGTACAAATATCTGGTTGATGAACCTAAAACTAAGAGAATAAATTGGAAAAAAATCAAATATCTCTTCTGCGGAGCCGACACTTTACACGAAGCCACACGGAAGCAGTGGATTAGAATAACAGGTCGAGAAATAAACGAAGGATATGGTCTTACAGAAACAACAGCAGTGTCACATACGAACCCGCCAGACAGAAACAAGCCCGGATCCTTCGGCGTTCCATTACCAAGCACTCATGCAGCGGTGGCCGATATAAACAAAAATGAATTCCTACCGCCTGGCGAACCCGGCGAACTGGTTTTAAGCGGTCCTCAAATAATGAGAGAATACTTAAACAAGCCCGAAGAAAATGCAAAATGCTTCTTCGATGCCAGAGGCATGAGATGGTTTAGAACAGGCGATATAGTAAGAATGGACGAGGAAGGATACTTCTATTTCATTGAACGGAAAAAGGACTTAATAAAATACAAAGGTCTATCGGTCTATTCACACGAAATAGAGGAAGTGCTATACAAACATCCAAAGGTAAAGGAAGCAGCCGTAATAGGGGTGCCTGACCCAGAGGTTGGCGAACGAATAAAAGCCATAGTTGTTCCAGAAACAGACTATAGAGGAAAAATAACCGAAGAAGAAATCATGAAATGGTGCGAAGAAAGACTCGCCCACTATAAGGTTCCGAAAATCGTGGAGTTTAGAGGCGAAGTCCCAAAGACGGACGTTGGAAAAGTAGATCATAAAAGACTTAGAGAAGAAATCTTCAAACTTGCAAAGTGAGAAACGTGGCTTGACCTAGCTCTTTCTTATTTAAGATTCGAAAAGGATAGATCCTTTAAACTTTGCCATTAAAGCCTTAAAAAGAAAAATAGAAAGGATGTTTTTATTTGAATGTGTCCTCTTATGTTGCTTTAGCTACGGCTGTTCCTATTCGTCCAAACTTCATGGCATCAGACATAGAACCTTCTATAGTGTATTGCTTAGCAAAGTACGCTCTCGTTGAGTCAAGTTCGCGTGTCAGCATTTTATAGAAAACTTCCTCCGGTCCTTTCAAAGTTACATCAGGCTTCTCGTGCTTTCCCTCATGAAATGTGGCCACGCCGTTCTCGAACTTCATGTAAAAGTCTCCTTCACCCTCTACTATGAACTGTATGACCTTATTCCATCCAGCCATAAGGCCCTTTGATTCAGCAACCTCATTTGCTCTTTTGGTTAACTCTTTATAACCTTCTTTCACTCTTCCCATTTCAAATACCTCTCCATTACAGTAAGTAGTAAAAAATTTAAGCCTTTTCTCCGATTTTTGAGATAATTTAGATATGTTGATAGAAGAAAACCGAGACGAAATTTCAAAATTTTTATTTAGAGTAAAACAGATAACACAAACAATTGAATGGAGCACATCTAAAAATTCGGCGGAAAATTTAAAATATTTCCCTACAACTGAATCTATACTCCAATGTTCTCAAAGGAGGAATCTGATGAGGAAAGTGGTAATAGTGGATTATCTAAGGTCTCCCTTTTCACGATCTAGACCAAGAGAGCCTGAAAAGGACAAATTTAATCCGTTGAGAATGGACCACGTGGCTGCCATGCTTATTGAAAAAATCATTGAAAGGACAGGCGTTAATCCTTCCGAAATTAGCGAAGTTGTCGCAGCATGCGCTTTTGGTGTTTGGGAGCAGTGGACTTATGGTGGCCGTTCGATAACCATGCTAGCTAAACTTCCAGTAGAAGTTCCTGCAATCTTTGTTGACAGGCAATGTGGGTCATCGATGAGCGCCATACATCTTGGTGCTATGGAAATAATGACTGGGAATGCGGACCTAGTAATCGCAAGTGGAATGGAACACCTGACCCACGTCCCAATGGGCGCTGAAAACCAATGGATTAATCCCCCGATGGACCTTGTTGAAAAAGAAGAGTACAGAAAATATGAAATGGAAACAGGCTTTGTGATGGGATTAACAGCAGAAAGATTGTTCAAAGAGGGAGCAGAAAAACATGGTTTGACCAAGGAAGACCTAGACCGATGGTCTTTGAGGAGTCATGAGTCAGCAACAAAAGCCCAACAAAAAGGATTTTTTGACGGTGAAATAATGCCAATAACCGTAACTTATCCTGATGGAACCACGGAAACTATTGATAAGGACTTAAGCGTGCGATCCGATACGAGCTTAGAAAAAATTCAGAATCTTCCACCAGCTTTCATGGAGGGAGGGGTGATAACCGCTGGAAATTCTTCTCCACTAAATGCTGGCGCCTCCTGCGTAATGCTAGCCTCCGAGGAAAAAACAAAATCACTCGGACTAAGTCCCCTCGGAACCATCAAGTCGATGGGATGGGCGGCAGTCCACCCAGCAGTGATGGGTAAGGGACCTGTTTCTGCAAGCGAGACGGCACTTAAGCGTGCCGGACTAAACGTTAAGGACATTGATTTTTGGGAAGTCAATGAAGCATTTGCAATTGTCACTCTCTGGTGCATAAAGGAACTTGGAATAGACCCAGAGAAGGTTAACGTGAAGGGAGGAGCTATAGCCATTGGCCATCCGCTTGGTGCAACAGGCGCGAGACTCGTCGGAACCATGTCAAGGATATTAGAAGTTGAGGGTGGACGATACGGATTAGCAACGGCATGTATAGGAGGAGGACAAGGAGTAGCAACCATTATTGAAAAAGAAAGATATGACTCATGCATCTAGGTCATAATATAATAGTACACTTTCTTTTTTATACTAACAGAAGAAGGTGTATAACTTTCTTGTAGAGCTAAGCTTTGGAGCAAGATGTTAACTGCTAAACAGAAATAGAGAGGGGCGCTTCCAGTTTATTGATAAGTCGATGAGAGTCACGCATTTTAACTCAAGAAAACAAAGGATGACATAAATTGCTGAATAATTCAGATGCATAATTCTTAATGAAAATTCATAACTCTAAAATCTAAAAAAGTGTTTTAAATCTTTGGTGCTCTAGAATGGGCGAAAGTAGGGTCCTTACAGGCATTGATGGTTTAGATCCTCTTATTGAAGGAGGTTTTCCGCGGGGAAGTTTGGTTCTTCTGGCTGGAAATCCTGGAACGGGCAAAACCATTTTCGGCATGCAATTTCTACATAAGGGTGCGGTAAATTATGGCGAGAACGGGATCTATGTATCCTTTGCAGAAAGCAAGAATACTATCATTGATAACACTTCCAAGCTTCTGAAATGCGACCTGAGAACTGAGAAGAAGAACGGGGAAGTTAAGATTTTAGACTTTGCAACAGTTAAAGAAGAGGGACTCTCGACAATATTAGAAATGATTTTCAATGAGATGATGGCGTTAAAGGCAAAGAGGTTGGTAATAGACTCCTTTACCGCAATGGCCCAAGCTTTTAAGGACACAATCGAGGCAAGGATTATCATCCACACTATTTTAAGTAGATTTGTTAGACAACTCGACTGTACCACAATCCTTATTGTGGAGGTTCCTATCGGAAGCGAGAAAATTGGATTAAGTATTGAGGAATTTGTGGCTGATGGAGTCATTACCCTAAGAAAGGAAAGTTATGATGGCAGGCTCGTTAGAGAAATCACAATAGAAAAACTTCGAGGCACAAGACTTGAAAATCAAAGATTCCTCTTCACACTCCATGAAGGCTTTCAGGTTTTCCCTCCCTACTCCTCCCACAAAGAAGGGGAATACCCCTCAGAGTTTGAACCGACCAAAGGCACGCAGACTCATTACCCCAGTGGAATTCCAGAACTCGACCAAATCTTAGGTGGACAAGGTTACCCTAGGGGCTGTTCAGTCTTATACGAGTTGGGAGAAGACGTTCCGGTGGAGGCGCTTCACCGCATTATTAGTCCCACATTAGCGAACTTCATAATGAGGAAGAGAGGGGTCATAGTCATTCCGACAATTGAATATGGCCCTGAAGACATAAAAAGAATGGTTGCATCCTTTACAGGTGAAGAAAAATTCAACGAATACGCCCGAGTGATAGCCTATTCCAGCCCCTTAATCGACATGAACAAACCCTACATCGTAGCTTGGAAGGACCCAACCGTGGAAGACATAGATGCAATGGAAAACTTCAATATGTATATACAAACAGCTGTGGAACTGTCAAGTAGACTCGGTAAAAATGTAGTCCATTTCTTGAGCGGCGATAGCCTAGCATATGTAGTGGAGAGGTTTACTTCGGCTGTGGTTGGACGATCAGTGATCGCAAACAGATCGGGAAAGGACCTAATGATATACACATCCAAACCAAGCATTCCTGAAGACCTAAGGAAGAGCTTCGCAGACATTTTGAGCATCCATTTTAAGATAGAAGAAAGGAACGGAAGCATGATCCTCTTCGGAAAGAAACCCAAAACCATTGTTTACTGCATACAACCGGACGCCTCGAGAGACTGCCGAGTGAAACTTACACCCATAATCTAACGCCAGAAGAATACCGAACTAAGTGGAGAAAATGCCAACAGCTAAAAATTCCAAAAAAGTCTTCTTGGAGGCCGTAGATGAAGCCCTACAATTTCTAGGCGAAAGCGGAAAAACGGCTGTGTACTATTATTTGGAAAGAAACTGGTCGATAAGAAAAGAAGATATTGCAAAGAACCCAAAGACCTTTTTTAAGGGATTGAGAAAAATATTCGGACCAGGATCCGAGGTTCTTGAACAAGTAATTAGACGAAAACTGGAATCAAAATTAGAAAAATTTGATGAAGAAAAAAGAAGGCGAGTATCACGCAATAAAAGAGGTGGAGAGAATCCAAGACTAACCCATGGAAGTGCTTTGGTGAGAACAAGTCTCCTTCCCTTCGGCTTAATAGCGGCGGCACACAACTCCTCAGTCTCTAAACAGTTCACCATTTAGCTACACGCCAATATTTTTATACTTTTAACATGCTTCAATTGTTCGGGATGTGGAATGCCGTATCGCATAATCCTAACAGTCAAAGAGTCTAGAGGAAATTGCCCATACTATAAGGTCGGAGACAAAATCACGTTCGATGAACCCGAAATCATTAAAGAAGAGAGCGGCAGGTTATGTCTCTACGCCTTATTATCCTTGGCTCCCTATCTTACTGCTCTTTGCCGAGACACGCCACAAGAAGATTGGATAAATTATAAGGAAACCATTCAATGCCCAGACTCGGACAGGCCAGTTATTTTCAAAATAGAAAGGGTACGTCTCTAAAATAGTTTCACAAAATTTGCGCCGAAAAAGCGAGCTTCAGAATAAGAATGTTAGAGACCTCTATTCATCTTACATTTTTATGGCGTAGTCCTATGCTCAAGAAATGGCAAATGTTTTATTCCGAGGTTTGATATGAGTGTTGTATGCTTAGGTGGAAACGAATTGCCGAAGACTTTATTGCAATAGATGTGGGCAAAGAATACGATGATGAACCCTATTACTGGACAACCTTCTACTACTACAAAGGGCTGATCGTGGATGCTGGTTGTTCACACGCGGCTGAAGAATCTGTGAAATTTATAGAGGATATGAAGCTTGACGTAAGGGCTGTTCTCTTAACTCATTATCACGAAGACCACAGCGGTGGAGCATATCTTTTTAAAGAAAGATTCGACGTTGAGGTCTTTGCCTCCAGAAAATCCCTTGAAATCCTTGCAAACCCTCCAGAGGTTCCAGCTTACAGGCAGATGGTCTGGGGTCAACCAAAGCCCGTAAAAGCTAGCCCACTTAAAAGGAAAATGAGATTTAAACATGTAACACTAGCCACAATTGAAACTCCCGGCCATAGCTTTGACCATATATCCTTTCTAACAGAGAACATCATGTTCGTAGGAGACTTATTGACAAATCCAACACCTATTATAACAATGAAAGAGGAAGACTGCATAGATCAAATGGATTCACTTGAAACCGTTTTAAACTTAGATTTTAAAACTGCATATGGTGGCCATGGGATCTGGGATAAAAACGCCATTAAGGCAACCTTGAATAATATGTTAATGTTAAAAGAAAAGATCTATGGCCTTCGAGGCATAGGACTAAGTGCTGAGCAGATAGTGGAAAAGGTTTTTTCAAATGCGCCGAAGAAAGTCCTTTTGATGGAGGAAATCAGCGGTTACGAATGGTCTAGAAGAAACCTTGTCGAGTCCCTTCTTGGAATGAGGCACAAGCCTCTTAGCTTATCGAAAGCAAGCAAAATTGTTTAAGGATCACGAAGAATACCCATTCAAAAGAACAAACTCTAGCCATGTCCCAATAGATGAAGAATTTGTAAAGTTTTAAAAGACTCAATTCAAGACAAATTATTACGGTGTCAAATTGAGCGCTTCAGACAAGATTTTTGACAAGTACTTCAAGCTCGAACCTATAGAGGGCGAAAGTAAAATTATGCCTTTGAAAATGGCGGTTCAGAAGTATGTCAGACCGGAATTACATATATATTCGGCTTATCTTTCTTTCGCCGTAACTTATGAAATTGTTCGGAAATTTCATGGCCGAAATGCTGATTTTACAGTTAGCTGCTTAGGTGGTGTTGATAATATAAACATACTGATTGCAGCTGGATTGGTTAAGCGTCTAATAGCTAGTTATGCTGGTCTAATACTTCCCAGCCCGGTAATGTCTGGAGTACTGCAGCATGCAATAAGTCAAGGAATCGAGATAGAAAATTGGTCGTTACTCACAATGATTCAACGTTTAATGGCAGCAGCCCTTAACCTTCCTTTTATGCCTACTCGCTCGCTAGAGGGCTCTTCTATAGCCGAGGAAAACGAGGAAAGGAAACTTTACAGGAAAATAGTTGACCCCTTTAACGAAAAAGAAGTCAGCATAATCAGACCATTAAAGCCTGACATTTCGATAATGCATGCCTATTGTGCCGATCCATCTGGAAACGCTATTCCGGTGCTTTCCCCCGTTGAAGAAGCCTATGGCGCATTCGCCAGTAAAGAGGGTGTAATACTTAGTGTTGAGAAAATTGTAAGCACCGAATATTTGCGCAAATATTCATTTAGTGTGAAGGTGCCCTCGAATATTGTAAGATGTGTTATTGAAGCACCTTTTGGCATGCACCCATACGGTTGTCGTGGACACGACGGCCATGGATATGGCGAGGATGTTGAATTTGCCAAGGAATTACAAAGGGCTTTAAGGGAAAAGGAGACAGCAGACAGATGGATAAGAGAGTGGATACTTGATGTAAATTCACATGAAGGTCTTCTTCGCAAGCTAAGTTCTAAACGTCTTCATACGCTTCAGAGCCGTGTCTCCTATGCCAGTTGGCAAACTGAAGCTTCTAAAATTGCTGAAAGTCTGTCAAATGCTCCCGCAAATAGAACGGAGAAAGCTGTTGTTTTCGCCGCCCGCGAAATTATTGACTCCGTACAAAGGCACGGGTACGACACCGCTCTTGCAGGTATAGGGATTTCTCACCTTGCTGCTTGGGTGGCTACGTACAGGCTTCGCTTAAAAGGAAAAAATATTCATCTATTGGTAGAGTTAGGACTCTTTGGATACCTACCTCCGCCTGGACAGCCCTTCCTTGTGTCCGTGAGAGGAATGGAGTCCTGTCCGATGTTGACTGATACTTTGAGTATACTTGGTTTGGTTGCAAATAATACGCGTATGCTTGCCTGTATGTCCGCTGGCCAGATAGATAAGTATGGTAATATTAACTCTACAAAGGTTGGTGACCTGTTTCTGTTTGGTAGCGGAGGTGCCAACGACGTTTCTATGACAGCAAGGGAGGTTATAATAACGCTCCTACACGACAAAAGACGCCTTGTGGAAGAAGTACCATACATTACCTGTCCCGGTAAAAACGTAACAAAGGTTGTTACAGATAGTGCTGTGTTTGAGAAAGTTGAGAATGAGTTAGTGTTAAAGAAAATCTATGTCGGAGAAGGGGAGAGCGAGAATGAGGCAATATCAACTATTGTGCAAAACATGGGATGGAGTCCCAAAATTTCCGAAAAGCTACTGCGATTAGAAGAACCACTGCAAGAAGAGATCATGCTATTACGTTGCTTTGATCCAGATCGACACTTTCTGGGAAAACTCTAGAAAGACGCTGAGCATTTTGCATTTGACCCTTTTAATGAATGAAGGACTATTTATTGTTATGAATCATCAAGTTTCCCTCGAAATGTATTAAAACCCAAAGTTTTGCTAAGTAGTGTCAAAGTGGTCAAAATGACTGTGGAAATAGGGAAGCTTGATGAACTAAAGTGTTTTTTTGAACCCAAAAGCGTTGCAGTTGTTGGGGCCTCACGTAACCCCATTAAGTTTGGACATTCCTTGCTGAAAAATCTGCTCGATTTGGGATTCAAGGGCAAAATTTATCCAGTCAACCCTAATGCAGATGAAGTCTTAGGTTTACGAGCATATCCCAAGGTTGACTTAATAGATGAAAATATTGAGCTAGCGACAATAATAGTCCCCGCAATTAAGGTTCCAGAAATAATGAATGATTGCGCAAAAAAACATGTCAAAGGCGTGGTTATATGTTCTTCTGGTTTTCGTGAAACTGGGGAGGAGGGACGAAGACTTGAAGAGGAAGTTCTAACGATTGCAAAAAAAGCTGGAATTCGCGTAATTGGACCAAACACAACCGGAATACTAAACACGTCAAACAACTTTACAACATCCTTCGCGCCACTTCCGGAATTTAAAAAAGGAAACGTGGCCTTTATCGCCCAAACAGGCCTATTTGCAGCAGCTGCCTTTTGGTGGATAATGTCAAAGCAGCCCTTTGGGATAAGCAAGATCATAGGACTTGGAAACAAGTGCGATGTGGATGATGCGGAAGTGTTAGAGTATTTAACAGAAGATAAAGATACGCAAGTCATTGCAATCTACATGGAAGGCGTAAAGGATGGTAGAAACCTCTTTAAAGTGTTTAGAAAGCTCGCCAGAAATAAGCCCATAATAATCCTCAAATCCGGTAGAAGCCCGGCTGGCATAAAGGCATCACTATCTCATACCGGTTCCCTAGCCGTTAGAGATGAAATTTTTGATGCTATGTGTAAACAGGCTGGCGTCATACGCGTAAGTGGTGACCTCGAGGAGCTTTTGGACATAACTAAGGCTTTCGCCCTGCAGCCGTTACCTAAAGGAAATAGAGTCGCAATAATTACCGTAACTGGCGGAGGCGGCGTGATTGCGGCTGATGAGTGCACCAAACAAGGTTTGGAGCTTGCAACGTTATCTAACGAAACTCTAAGTCGAATAAGGAGTAATATGCCATCATGGGCTGCAGTAAATAACCCCGTTGACATTGAACCATTATTCGAAACTGTTGGACCTGAAGAAAGCATAAAAATAGCGGTCGAAACAGCATTAGAAGATAGAAACGTCAACAGCATAGGTGTTTTACTTGTAGCTGTGCCGAGGCTTATTCCCTTTTTCGATGTGAGAAACGCTGTAAAATATTTTAAGGAGAAGAATCGAGAGCAGAAACCAATATTAGCATATCTCATAGGGTTCAAAGATACCGTAGAGTCATGGACTGCTCAGCTCGAAGAAGAGAGCATCCCAGTCTACTCTTCAATTGAACGATGTGTTAAGGCTCTAGGACATTTGTGGAATTACAAGCTAAATCAGGCCAAGAGCGTATGATATCAGTCAAACGGTTCTTATTGCTACAGTGTTATTCCAAGCGGCGCAGATCTCTGTATTCTTTTAATGCTTCATAAACTGAATTGATCAATGCGGGATATTTTGTGTCAATTTTCCAAAAGTCACATTTTAGCCTGTCTCGATTCCAGCGAGAATTTTTGCAAGTTTCTTCTTCGCTTCTAGGTCGGCTAGTCGTGATATCATTATTCTCTGCGTCTGAGGCGATCCTGCTCCGTGTAAGTCTTCGAGTAAACCTGTTCCTAATGCCATGTTTTCAATAAGCCTGACAATCCGCATTCTGTGTTCCGTCGGGGTGTCGGCCTTACCCTTCAGGTATTTATCTATGTATTTTCCGATTTCTGGGTGTTTGAAGTCTTTTTCAGATGGCATTGTGCCTACGATCCCTCCAGCTATATCCATGGCCAACCTAGCCATTTCGAAAGGAAATCTAGTTACGTTATGTTTGACGATGTTTGCTAGCAGGGGTTTCACAAGGTAGGTTCCTGAGGGAAGTTTATAGCCTTCATAAGAACAGGCGATGCTGCATGAATACATTGTTTCGTTTAGGTGAACCATTTCTGTGATCTTATCCCGGATATGGGAGGCTGTTTCCACACCATTATACTCAGCAACCGTTGCTGCAGCTCCGATTAGTACGTCGCCGACGCCTGTTTTGCATCCTCCATAATTTTGTCTGTGGTATGATGCGAATCGTTCAACAAGCATAGCGGTAAAATCACATTCTCCACACATGAAAACATGCTCCCAAGGCACGAAGACGTCATTAAAAACAATTAGCGCCTCATGGCCCGCGGCGCTGTACTTAGCGTTACCCACATCAATCTTGTCACCCTCCAATTTTCTCGTGTCATTCACTTGCCTACCCACGATGTAAATGATCCCCTCTGCATTACCTGGGACAGCGAATGAAACTGCATAATCCTTGTCGTCTTCACGCATCGCAACCGTGGGCATTACAATCAGCTCGTGGGAGAAGACAGCGCCTGACTGATGAGCCTTTGCGCCTCTCACCACGATTCCATCATCTCTTTTTTCGACTAAATGTAAATAAAGATCACTGTCTGCTTGTTGAGAGGGTCTTAGCCCTCTATCTCCCTTAACATCCGTCATTGACCCAGCACAAACGACGTCGTTTCTCTGAACATATTTCAAAAATTCCGTGAACCGCGTATAGTAATTAGTTTTATATTCTTGATCCATCTCATACGTTACGCTTGACATTGTGATGAGAGCGTCCATCCCAACACAGCGTTGAAAGCAGGATCCGGTCTTTTGTCCTAAGAGGCGTAACATCTTCACTTTTTTAACCAGATCATCCGTGTTTTGAGGTATGTGCGTGAAGCGGTTGATTTTTTCGCCTGTTAAGTGCGATGTTGCTATCATCAAATCAGCGTATTTTGGATCGTGGGCAAGCTCGTAGGTTAGTGCTATGGAGTTCAAGGTCGGTTTAAGGAAGGGAAATTCAACAAGGTCTTTAATTCTTTCCCCAAACATATAAACTTCTTTATCCAATTTTCGTACACTTTCAACATATTCACTTGCAGTTTTCAATTTTTAATCTCCTCATAGTAACAATAATGGTATTCAGCGGTTAATAGAATTTTAGAACTCTTAGGACGCAACCCACGAGTGTTACACCATACTTAAAGTATTCTGAGCGCCTAACAGGGGTTAGCTGATCTTTTAATCCGCAAATAATAAGTGTGGGTACTTTTATTTTTTAGCCTTTCCGTAACGTTGAATTTATCACACCATCTATCACATATTTTTCAAGGCCTTTTCATCGGAGTTTTTTCACTTCTGCAACATATTCATCGATAGTCCTTTTTCCTATTCTACTGCCGTGACCTGGAAGGTCAACAGCAATGGCACAGCTGAAGAACTTCATTTGATGTCCCTAAACTCTATGGCTTCCTCCCGCTCCGTGGATGAAAAGCAAAGTCGGCTTCATTTTTTCCACCTGTTCATGATTCATATTGCCGTTTTGATTCTCTTGAGTTAAGCAAACTAGGATCACTGTTTTTCCTTAAAGTAACTCACAAGCTGGTCGATGCATTCATAGGAGCTCCCTATCTTGTTTACATCACCGAGGAATGTAAAATTCCAAAAAACAACTGTTTGAACTCCAGCTTTTCTATACTTATCCAATTTATCAATTACATCTTCGATATTTCCCCATAGAAAGCTTTCTTGAACAACTTCCATCGGAACACATTCTATTGCCTTCAAAACTTCTTCTCTTGTATACTTTGCTGGGATGTAGTCTGTGAGAGAATAGAAATTTTCTCCGAGTGGATGTTTATAGCCAAGTTTTTCATAGATATTGGCGGGGATTAGCAAAGCTCCAGCTTTTATGAGTGGAGCCTCCATTATTCTTAAGCATTCCTCTCTACTGTGGTCAATGATGATATGTAGATATACTCCCTTCTCTATCTCATTAAAATCTCTACCGATCCCACCACATTCGTCCTTTATGATGTTTAGCTTCTCCTTGTACTCCTCCACATTTACGGTAGATGGTAGCCAGCCATCAGAATACCTGGCGGTAATCCTACACATCCTCTCTCCAGCTCCGCCTATCCATATTGATGGCCTACTCCTCAACGGAGGAAGCTCAAAGACGGCATCCCTTAATTTGAAGAATCTTCCATTGTAGTTTATCAGCTCATTCCCTTCAAAGCCCCATAGAAGCTTTATCACTTGAAGCGCTTCCTCCAATCTGCTTACAACCTTTTCATACTTCAAGCCATACGGCTCCACGTTTTCAAGTTCTCCAGCTCCGATGCCAAGAATAACTCTACTGTTTGTTATGTGTTCTAGTGTTGCGTAGCTCTGCGCAAGCATCGCTGGATGATGCCTTAAGGCCTCTGTTACAGCGCTTCCAATCCTTATTTTACTAGTTGATAAGGCTGCAACAGCCATTGAAAGTGTTGTTTCGAAGAATGTGTGTGGGCTATACTGTGCAAGCGGACCGACAATTTCAGGCGTCCATATAGTTTGAGGGAACCAGCCCATCAAATGGTCGGGAAACCATATAGAGTCATACCCCTTTTCCTCAACCCTTCTTGCCACCCTTGCTATACCTTCAACGGGGGGAAAAGTGGGTCCTACAACACCAATCCTCAACATAAACGACAGCTTATTTAGCTTCTTATTAAGCATTCTGGAAAGATTAGCGTGCTTCTAAAAGTTTAAGGACAAATAGGTATAAGGCAGGTGAGAAGGCTGTTTCGCCAAGCTGAACAGTTACTGAAGCCAACAAACATAGTTTTTGCAGCCCAAGTGAAATAGGCTTTTATAGTCTGTGGCATTGAATCGAGAACCAGGTGAAATTAGTGGTGCTTGAATGTTCGGTATATCAAAAAAAGGACTCCATAGCATGGATAACGCTAAACCGTCCACAAGTGCTAAACGCACTCAATAGAAAGTTGTGGCGTGAAATATATGAAAACTTAGATCAAGCTGAGAAAGATAGAGATATACGTGCAATTATAATCACAGGTGCGGGCAGAGCCTTCTGCGCTGGTGATGACATAAAGGAAGTAGCTAGCCTAGAAACTTTGGAAGAAATAAAAGCTTTCTTTTTAGACTTTGCTACACCAACTATAACCAAGATAATCCAGCTGCCAAAGCAAATAATTGCAGCAGTGAATGGACCTGCCTATGGAGGGGGGTGCGAAATCGCAATGCTATGCGATATTGTAGTTGCCGCAGAGAACGCCACTTTCGCCGTACCCGAAGCGCTTATTGGCGCCATTCCACCAGTAGCCACAGTGATAGGCGCATATCTAATTGGAAAGCTCAATGTCAGCATGATGGCGTTAACAGGCGAACCTATAACAGCCGAAGAAGCAAAGCTGATAGGGCTTGTGAACAAGGTTGTTCCCGTCAAAGAGTTGATGACGACGGCTGAATACCTCGCGAAAACTACAATGCGGGCAGCGCCATCATCGGTTAGTGTCATGAAGAAACTAATGAATCAGCGGTTTGAATCTGAAAAACTAAAGCGCGCTGCGGAAGAACTGCTCGACATTGTACAAACGGAGGAAGGAAGAGAGGGACACAGAGCCTTTATAGAAAAAAGGTTGCCTAAGTGGGCTAAGCCTTAATTTGCATACCAAAGCATATCAGAAAAAGAATCTTCACATCACTCCATAAACTCTTCAGATGCTCATACCATGGAAGTGATGCCCTTCGCCTCATGGATTATTTTGAACTATAAACAAGTTAAGTGATAGAAAAAGAGGAGATCGTAAAAGAAAACTCTTAATTAAAAAATACTAATATGTAGATTTCGGGTATCCTATGGCTAAAATAGATGAAATGGGCTTTGGGTGGATAATAGTTAACGGAAAAAGGCATAGGCATGACGTTGTTATTTCCCCGAGCGGTGAAGTCAAAAGACGAAAAGGAGGTATTCTGATGTTTGGGAGTCATTTGTTTAAGCGGAAAGAGTTCGAGGAGTTGTGTAAGCATGGAGTAGATGTTTTGGTTATTGGCACAGGCACAGATGGTGTCGCGACAATATCTGAGGATGCAAAGAATTTCGTAGAAAACACGAAAATAACTTTAATCGAACTCCCTTCCGAAAGAGCTATTCAAGAATTCAATAAACTCATAAAAGACAAAAAAAGAGTCGGAGCAATAATCCATGTTACGTGTTAGGAAAATAAAAGTTAACAAGGTAAAGCTAGTCATAGCGTTCAAATCGGACGTTATTCATGGTTAGATTTAACACCATTTCCCATACAGTAAAATTTATACCTTGCAGCGATTAGTCTTAAGATGACCTAACTTAGAATTGTAAAGGTGATGCGTGGGATAACCGCTTGATCAAATTTGCAGTGATAGAAAAAATTTTCATAGTAATTTTCCTTATTATAACGATCTTTGCAATCTGTCTATCAATAATATTTAAGATGCCAAGCACAGCTCTCATGTTGCTATTAACAAACTTCATTATAGCCGGACTAGTCGCGGTTTTCGGCAGTTTGCGCCTCCGAGATGAAGAGGAAGAAAAATTATTCAAATAAGATGAATCTGCATCATACTTTTAATTAATAATAGGCTGTTCGAAGATTAAAAACTTTTATATATAACTATTATATCATTATTATTTGGTAGCTATATGGCTACTGTATAATCCAGAAAGATGCTTAACATCCCTCTGGAGGAGTTGATAACCCGTGGGATCGAGCCTCAACTCCATTAGGGAAGCTCAACCTGATGGTGATAAAAGTCTTTCGTTAGAGTTTCTGTTCAACAGCGTTGACTTTTCATTTGTCTGGAAAGTTGTGATGATGAAGTATCACCTTCGAGGAAGGTCCCATGACCCTGTAGCCATGTTCAAGGCTTTGCTCCTTAAAGAGATGCGGCAACTTTCTTCTCGACGCAAACTTGTAGAGTTCCTTAAGCGAGATACATTTTGGTTGAAAAAATGCGGTTTTCAAAATCCGCCCAGCCATAACAGCTTTTCTGATTTTGTTGACAGAGTTGGAGCCGATGCTACCGAGCAACTTTTCTATTACCTGGTTGAACAGATAAGGGGACTCAAAAGTGTCGGCGAACTGATTGCCGTGGACTCTACACCCTTGAAAGGATATGCACACTTCTGGAAGGATAGAGAATGTTCGGACCCGGATGCAAAGTGGGGATACAGCCCGACGACAGAATGGGTTTTTGGATACAAAGCTCACTTAGCTGTCGATGCTGAATCAGAACTTCCTTTAGCCTTCACTGTTACGCCAGCCAACATCTATGACAGTACAGAGTATCCTAAGATTGTGGAGCTACTAATGCAAAAAGGATTGCAACCCAAAACTATCCTGGCAGACGCAGGCTACGACTCAAAAGAAAACTATCGTTTGGCTCTAAAGCATGGTGCTGTTCCAATCATAGCAATTAACAAGAGGAATTTGAAAAAGAAGGGCAGCCGTCATTTCGAACAAGATTTACCTATACAGCGAAATAGTGAGCTCTGGAAAAATCTGTATAGAAAGAGAAGCAGTGCAGAAAGGGTTATTTCACGATTGAAAGAAGAACTCGCTCTAAAAGACATAAAGGTTAGAGGGTTGGATAATGTGCGGATTCATGTAGCGTTTTCTTTGATAGCGATGTTAACCGTCGCACTCGTCGCATTCAAGACAGGAAATGGAAATAGGGCTACTAGCGTGAACTCATTTAGGTTTTAGTATACCCACTTGTCCAATTTCGTGTATTTTTTGGCGAACTTCGGATATTTTGCGTAAACATAATCTAGAAGTTGTCTCGTGGTCATGTTGTTAAAACGCTTCAGGCAGACAAGTTTTTCTTTGACATCTTCTGGAAGCTTTTCAAAGAGTTCCTTAGCAAAATCTTGCCCCTTGTCAGTTAACCTAAAAAGCCTTAAAACCCGCTCTTTTTCTCCTTCTACTTCTAGCACATATACTTCTTCTCTGATGTCTATGTAGCCATAGTAAGCTAGGACATAGCTTGACTTCATAACTTCTGGCGAATAAGGTCCATGCAGATATGCAAAATATTTAAAAAAGTCCTTTAATGGAACTCCGAACTCTTCTTGGAGAAGAAATACAAGCTTTTCAAGTTTTGTAGCGCCTTTAACTTCTCCTCCCACAGCATAAAGAATGGTTGATAACAGCCTTTCAGGAGTTCCTAACTTACTTCTGTCTCCCAAGGCTACTTCTGATGCGACTCCTCTGCCTCTTTCAGTCAAAGTCACAACTATTTCAAAAGGAAAGACCTCCATTTTCTTTGCAGTTACATATTTCTCTTCGTCGAGCTGTTTGACTATACGTTCTATAGTTTCCCAACGAACCCCTACGGCCTCAGCTAAATCAGAGATTGACATCTCATTCTGTTCATAAAGTTTAGCTAATATCTCAACACGAAGCCTTTTACGAAAGGACATTACATTTACCGTTCCCGCAATTTCAAAAGGTTTATATTCGACCTTCGGTATAAACTTTGTCATTCGTTTACAAAAACCGAGAACGAAAAAGTGGAACGTGACTATATGTCAGAAGTTACTTCAAGAGCAAGAGGATATAGGTTAATTGAAGATGGCGAATACGCAAAGGGACAGAAAATAGAGGTTGCTGAGCGAATCGAGAAAAACGGAGAACCATTGCTTGAGATTGCTATGCACGCCCTGGATACTCAACAGCAAGGCGATGAGGTTAGCATCAGATGTACTGAAGTTCAAACAGAAAAAGGCAAGGGATGTACCTGCGAAGTCTATCGCTATCGTCCGCCCCTTTTTCGAGACCCAACATCGGTCTTTAAGGAGGGCATCTGAATCTTCGTCTGGACCTATCTTGCTTCCCATAGTGGGATTTGCCATAGTAAGCCTAGCGTTAGCTGCAGTAGTTGGGATTGGGCTATGGTGGTGGTTTAACAATGTCGGAAGTAGCCGAAGCAGTTAGAGAGACGCTCTTAGCAATCGCCGAAAAAAGAAGAAAAGAAGCAGTCCAAAAAGGGGATTTGTTAGAGGCTGTTTTAGCGAGCGTAGCTAAGGGATGGCTCATTGAAGTTAAAAAAGCTGCAAAGGAGTGATAAGAGGGAAAAATATGCGAAGAAACTCAAGGTCGAACTGGATGGGCTGGTTTTTCATTGTTGCAGGAATGGTGTACCTAATGCTCCCTACTGTTGCAATGCTCTATCCCATGTCATCTGTTTCAGTCGGTCCTATTGAGCTAAAAGGAATATCAGAGTTCTCTGCGGTCAACACATTCATCGGAATAGTCCTTATTGTTATAGGAATCGCACTCAGTATGAAACGGCGCGTGTTCTAGCCTCTATTATGGCTTAACAATCTCGCACGAAAGGAGTGATGGCAAGAATTGAGTGAATGGTGGTCAAGACTAAGCTTTCTCAAAAAACTAGCGGTCTTTCTGATTTACCTAATGTGGGTCGGTTTTTCCATTGGCTTGCTTGTGAGCTTTGAAATTGCATGGCAAACTCTAGTGGCACTGGCTGGACTTTGGTTGGGATTTGTCGTAGTTACGTATGTTGTCACTTACGACTTTAGCCAAAGTTATTGAGTTTGCAATCACACCAACAAAGAAAGACAGGCACTGGTAACTTCTTATGGGATTTGAGTTCTTGTTAACTGTCGTGGGATACATAGGTTCTCGATTCTCGATGATTCGCTTTCCATTTCTTTCCAACTTGTATACCTATCAGCAACATTCAGATAAACCCAAATATGTCAACCACCATATTGACAGAGGAGAAATCAGCGAGATTAGAGTTGGTGATAGATTGACTAATCGTTGGTTGCTTGTGGCGGATGACCAAACATGGACAACTTTGGTCAAAAGCGGTTTCTGGAAATTAGGAAGACGCTACAAAAGAGTGTCACGGAAGATACGAAGAGAGGATAGAGCGGTGGCGTATGTGAAGTATTTTTCTGCAATCTATGGTATAGTCAAAATAACCTCAGAGACCTATGAGAACAAACAAGATGTGGAATACCCAGTCAGATTCGACATGGAGCCTGAAGTTTTCTTGAGCGAACCAATAAGCATTAGACCATTAATCAACAGCTTGTCCTTTATTCGCAACAAGGAAAGATGGTATGGTTACTTTCAAACGTCATTGAGAAAAGTACCTGAAAAGGATTTTGAGCTAATAAGAGGATATGTCATCAGAGAAAGTGTTAAGAACAAATAATATGCGCTAACCGAGTTTCTCAAATTTCCACTTTCATAGTGTAAATACATGACTCATTACAAATAAGTTAACAGTATCTGGTGATAGGCTCTTACTGATTCGGAATTCTGTTTATTCGAGAAATAGCTTTAAATACTGAAAGTTATTTATGAATATTTGGGCCCACAAATTCTAAAATTGCAAAAAAATGTTTGGGGCTGACAAGTCTCGACATAAGACCGTAATGTGTGGGCCTCGGCAGTCGGACGCAGCCCAAATAGCATAAAAAACTTTAATTAAATGCAACGTTTAAACTTATTCTTATGTCTTCACAAGATCGAGGAATGGCTTTCATTGATTTTGAGAATATCAATATTCCTGCTCGTAGGGAACATGGTTTAAAATACATAAATTTCAATAAGTTACGAGAAATTCTGCTCAAAGACCTAAGAATGGTTGGATGCATTGTCTATCTTCCTAACAACATGAAAGACTTACTTCCTTACATTCAGAAAAGTGGATTAGAAGTAAAAGTTGTAAGTCCAGGAAAAAGCATTGATGGTAGACTGATTTTTGACTTGCTTACCAACGCACAAAGAAACGATTTTGATGTGGCCGTAATCGCAAGTGGAGATAGAGACTTCATTCCCGTTGTCGAGGCAGTGAAGCGACTAAATAAAACAGTGCGTATTGCCTCGTTTTCGGTTGCGCTGGCTCATGGACTAAACTCTGTTGCTGATAGTGTTATAGACTTAGACCCTCATATTGCCGAAATATCCCTACAAGTTTACCAATACAAATGTATCGATTGTGGAAGCGATTTTGAGCTTCCGTTCAAATTGTTTCCAAACCAAAAGCCATATTGTAAGAATTGCATAAAATCCCACAAGTTCCACAAATAAGTTAAAGTATCCCAGCCGACTCAATCTGCTTTGACACTCCACGAGCAGAGTTTCTATGGTCTTTAACTTTTATTAAGTGGTTGCTCTTACTTCTTTTATTATGAGCAGACCTAACGAGGAAACTGTTAGAGAACGACAAAGAAGGGTTACTTTATCCGGCGGTAGATGGGAGGAGTATGTAAGACTCTTCTTAAATGAGAAGCTGGAAGGTACAAATATAGAGGTCATTGTTGGGAAAAACGAACAACAAGTGAAACAGAGAAATTTAAGGTTATGGAAGATGCTTTCTATGCCAATGAAATCTTCAATAGTTGAAGAATCCGTGTGGGGAGATATTGATTTAGTAGCTGTAAAGGGTGACGTTCCGATAGCCGTGATAAGTTGTAAGACGAGCCTTCATGGGCGTCTTACCGAAACCTTGTTTTGGAGCTTGCTTTACCGAATGTTAACTAGAGTGAAGGTTGTGCTTGCCACATCTGACACTGGAAGTGGAAAATCTGGGGAGTTAAAGTCTGAGTGGGGTTCACTTGAAAATCCAGGTAAGAATCGTTTGCTTGCAGAGTCATTTTTAGACGGAGTTTATGTTGAAAACGTTCCAGAGTTTTGTCCTGAGTTAACTGAACCTACAGTTTTAGGTGGAATTATCAGACCTTTAAGTGAACTACCCCAAGACCTTATCAGATGGGGAGAAGAAGCCTCAAAGTTCATTTATGTTAGAAAGGGTTTCTTCTAGCTTTTTTTGAAATATTCCGTGTTTCTCCAGCCTTTTTACAGCTAATTCGCAATAATTCCTGTTGATTTCCACGCCGACGCCAGCTCTGTTAGTCTGTAAGCACGCGATTAGAGTTGTTCCGCTTCCTAGGAATGGGTCAAATACAGTTTCTCCGACAAAGCTGAACAGTTTTATGCACCTTTTTGGGAGTTCGACGGGAAATGGAGAGGGGTGCCCAATCTTGCGCCTGCTTTCTCCGCTGAAATTCCAGACAGCATTTGTCCACTCAATAAATTCGTCTCTGCTTATGTCAGATTTCCCCTCATGTTTTTTGTTCCATTGTCTCTTATACAGCACCACGATAACTTCAACCGGAGCTATAACAAACGGTGCTGATGCACTCATCCACGAACCCCAAGCGGTTCTGCGGGAGATGTTTTGCTCATTCCAAATAATGGTTGCATGATATTTCCATCCGACTTCCTTAGCGATAGTGGTTATGTCGGCGCAAACACTTTGCTGTCCGCCTTTGTTCTTGTCCAAGGGAATGTTCAAACAGAATCTTCCATCATCCCTAGCGAAGTCGTAGCACCTGCTTAGCCAGTTCTCCGTAAACTCCAGATATTTGTCGTAGGGGATGCTGTCGTCGTAACTTTCATATTTTATATCCACATCATAAGGAGGCGAAGTTATGACTAAATCTACGCTATTCGGGTCTATGGCTTCAGTTTTTAAAATGTCATCATTGAAAATCTCTATGTTACCATGTTTAAAGAAGGGGTTTTGCTTCATTTTTCGGTAACCTCTATTCTCTTGCCTTTTATGAAGATTCCCTTCGATGAAACTTCAATGATTGATTGTTCCGCAGACGTAATAATCATCATTTTACGATAAGGGTCAATTGTTATCCTAATCCTTTCATCGGCCCTGAACGGATACTGAGAATCCTGAACCATAACCGCAGGAATAACCAAATACTGAGTGTGGGCATCTTTACTCTGCACAATTTTAGTTTCGGTTTCTAAGACCATACAATAGTCACCGAACTCTTAAATAACTACTGTATGGTAACTGTATAAAAGGCTTTTTAATCTTCGAACAGCCTATAATAACTATATTTAGCTAACCACTTAGGAGCCTACATATACTTTGTGTTTTTAAATCCTAAACCTTGCATATGGCTGAGGGAAACCAATGTTTGCAGTAGTTTTAGATTGATCGCTGCGGAAGCCCATGGCAATTTCTATAAACTCTTTTAGGGTGCTGCTTGCAAATTCCCATGATGGCTCTCCATACTTAAGACCGCTGCACAGAGGATCTGCATAAACGAAGAAGGTGTTTTCACCGTAATTATATGCCGCTTGATTTGCGCTTCCAAACTCTGGTTTGGTGAGAACTTTAAAAGGCCAGAGTTTGCATGCCTTGGGTTTCATATGTTGGAGTCCACATATATGCATGTTTGAAAGTTGGCACAGGAAGGCGCACGAGCCGTCGCTTTTTCTTTTTATATACAGCTTGTCTAAGCCTGAAACTGTTTGTTCGACGCCAAAGCTTTTAACAATTTTGAGCCATTCATGAAAGTTTAGGACTACGCTGTACAGTTTGCAACACTTGCCACAAGCAATGCATTTCCAGCTTGCAATGTATCGCCATGGAACAATCTGCACTTTTATCACTCTAAAAATTTTAAAAACTAATTGTCTTATAAAACCTATTTGCAGAATGACTTTAGCTTTTCCACCATTTCTTTTGGAAAGTGCGTGATTGGTTTTTTATATGGGCAGAAAGGCTTCAACTCTTGGAAACCAAAGTCCCTTATCTCTGCTCTCTCGAAGAATCTGAAGTAGTTGGAGAAATGCACGACTTGGGCGCATCGGTGTCTGTCTATTAAATTCTAAAAGAAGTCTTGAAAGCATTAGAGGACATTAATTCTCGCCGAGTGAAGATTTAAACTTTCTTATATAGGTAAATTGTGTGTGAGGGGTATCCCAAAGTCTGGTTTTCGCAGAAATTCTCGATCTTAACGGGTTTCCATCCAACAATCTCATAATCGTGGGAAACCACGCGAACTCCGAGTTTAAGCTCAGCCTCAAGTTTTGGCTTAACCTTTTCATTCGCGCTTGTTGTTAAGTACAGGAAAACCACATCTGCCGAGGTTAAGTCCACATGGAACATGTCACCTTTCACCATCGTTACCCTATTCTGCAATCCTTGCTCATAAACGGAGCCTAGCGCCTTTTTCACAAGGTCTTCCCTTAATTCGACGCCAACAGCCCTTGCACCAAAATCTTTGGCAGCCATTATCACCGCTCTACCGTCTCCAGCGCCTAAGTCGAAGAAAACTTCTCCAGGTTTTAATTCAGCTAGGATAAGCATTTGGCGGA
>CAZHWZ010000004.1:0-65240 GCA_964535965.1 uncultured Candidatus Bathyarchaeia archaeon
GCGGAGGACTCAAGCCTTGACGGAGACATCCTCTCCCGTAGGGGTTCGCCGGTTCGAATCCGGCCCGCCGCACCAACATGTCTTTTCTTCTTCGGTATTCAATTAACACATTTGGCTCCAAAGACCATTTCTCCTCTTCCCCTTTTCATGAAATTATATTGGTCCATCAATTTGTTGTAGTTGAGTTGAACACTTTAGCAGTAATCTTTATTTTGGATAAGTGTTTTATTAAGACTTACGATATGATAGGTGATAAACATATGCAAATAGACCCAAACATAAGTTTAAGTAAAAGTAAGGAAAACTTGAGGTTTGAAACGATAGTCAATTATATTCTCGTGTATGACATTCTACTACGCAGAAGACCTATATAATAGCTGAGCCTACAAACCTGTGAAAGTCACGCTTTTAAAAATAGCGAATGCAAAAACAAAAACCTAAATTTAGTTCAAACCAAGCAAAAATTATGCTTTAAGCTTTTAAGGCACATTTCAACCCAGTTACGTTATCCACACAAAAGGAAGTCAAAGCTTTGGTTGATACAAATCTTGTTGGCAGATGTGGGTTATACTGCGGAGCCTGCGCAATCTACAGAGCCTACAAAGACAATGGAGAATATCTAAAAAGACTTGCAGAACACTTTAAATGTCCGCCAGAAAAAGTGCGATGCGAAGGCTGCATGGCTTTAACGCTAGACTGCTGGGGATACGACTGCAAAATTGTTCAATGCTTAAGAAGTAAAGGCTTTGAATTCTGCTACCAGTGCAGTGAATACGAAAATGAGAAATGCGAGAAATTTGAGAAACTAGCGAGACCTTACCTAGAAGAAGATGGAGTTGACTTGAGGGCGAATCTTGAAAGGATTAGTAAGGGCGAAACGAAGGAATGGTTACGTGAAAGCGAAGAAAAATATAGATGCCCACTATGCGGAAAACCATTATCAACAGGTGCAATAAAAAGAAAATGTTACCATTGTGGAGCAAATCTCTCAAAAAACCTTTAAGCATCTAAAAAAGACCAAAATCCGCCAGCTTTCACCACTTTTATTTTGACTCGAATAATAGGGATTCCAATTTTAAGAAGCAAGTGAAAAAAAAGGCATATATCCTTCCGTGCATTTAGAAGACTTTCACAATGTATCAAGGCGAAAACATGAATCTTACCGATAAAATAGCTAGGCTGAAAAAGGAGAAAAACGCAATAATTTTGGCTCACAACTATCAGAGGCCAGAAATCCAAGATATTGCAGACTACGTTGGCGACAGCATAGAGCTAAGCAGAAAAGCCATGGAAGAAAAGGAGGCGGAAATCATAGTTTTTTCAGCGGTAGATTTTATGGCTGAGTCAGCAGCAATACTGAACCCTGACAAGAAGGTCTTGCTGCCTAGTCCTGGCGCGCGTTGTCCGATGGCGCAGATGCTCACCGTGGATGAGATTAAGAGGTGGAGAGTGCTTTATCCCCTTGTGCCCTTGGTTTTGTATGTGAACACCTTAGCCTCAGCCAAAGCCTACTGTGACATATGCTGCACATCGGCAAATGCTGTTGAAGTCATAGAGTCTTTGAATGCTGAAACTGTGCTTTTTGGACCTGACCACAACTTGGCTGAATACGTCCAAGGAAAGACGGGAAAAACGATTATTCCAATTCCTGAGAGGGGTTTCTGCCCAACCCATCTGCTTTTCCAGCCTGAAGATGTGCATGTGCTTAAGATGCAGCATCCGGATGCTGTTGTCATGGTTCATCCTGAATGCAATGCTGAGATGCGGGATGTAGCAGATTTCATTGGGAGCACATCGCAAATGTGCAGACACGCAAGGGAAAATAACGCAGGAACATTTATTGTGGCTACTGAAGAGGGACTTTTACACCGCTTACAAAAGGATAATCCTGAAAAACAGTTTATTTTAGCGTATGAGGATGCTGTTTGTCCAAACATGAAGTTGAATACTCTTGAGAGAATTTACACGGCCTTGAAGGAAGAGAAATATGTAGTTACCGTTCAAGAGTCCATAGCAAAACAGGCCCGAAAAGCGCTAGAAAAAATGTTTGAGATAACAAATTAGAAGGGCTATATTGAAACAAGCATCGCCTTAAGCATCTTTACTCCTCTTTTTGCTGTTAGTTCATCGCTTAGTCGACGAACTTCAGCGGCATCGCCCTTCACTGCTATGGCTTCTAGACATTCACGTTCGCTTAAGTGAATATGCATTGTTGAGCAGATTGTGTGGGCGTAATGATGCTGTACATCTGTTAGTGCGCTTTCCAGTCCTTTTACCTCATGGTCATAAAGCACCATTAAAATTCCAGCTTGAGTGCCCCTTTCCTCCTGAAGCCACTTCTTCTCAGAGGCAAACATTCTAACAGCATCTTGAACAGCTTTTGAACGATTTTCATATCCCATTTTACTAATCATTTCATCAAAATCCCTAAGTAAGTCTGGGGGAAACGTCACTCCCACACGAACTATTCTAGTCATGGATCTCCCATTATAAGTAGAGAAATTCATCATAAAGCTTTTATGAGTGAATCGTGGTAACACTACAATGCCAAAAGGTGTTACCATGGCGTACTTCAAAAGTCAAGACATTGCTGCAATAGTCATGTGTGCCGCCCTATGGGGTGTGCTAAGTGCATATATTGCCCCAATTTTTTGGAGACTAACTCACATGCCGTTCTTCTGCGACATGCTTGGCGTTATCTTACTAATGCTAATTCTATGGTGGGTTAGAAAATTTGGGGCCATAACAATAACAGGAATAATTACTACAATTATAACTTTGATGCTTAACCCGTACGCCGCCCAATTTCTAGGCTTCACAGCCGCAAGTGTAGTCTTTGATGTTCTGACAAGACTTATTGGGCATCGAAACTGTCTAGAGCGATCATTTTTAAGCGTAGTCAGCCTGCTTTTTTCATCCATAGCCTCGGCGGCGGTTGCCGGCGTTATAATAGGAAATCTCTTCATGGATCCGAATTTTCTAACAACAATATTTGGAGGTCTGATCTTTTTTGTAGTATTGCACGCTGCAGGTGGTGTCATTGGAGGCTCCATCGGTCTCATGTTGATAAAGGCACTTTCATTAAGAATTAGCTCCCAAAAGGTGTAAAAATGAAGACCGTAGATTCAAAGACAGATAAGGATTTAGTAGCCTTGATGGAAAAAGCTGCAAATTTTCATGGACATTTAGGTCCTTACCTAGTAATTGGAGTCAGAATAGGACAAATCGCTAAAAGAATCCTAAACACAAACCCTAGAAAAATTAGTACATTACAAGCAACTGCGAAAGTTCCTCTTTTAACCCCTTTTTCGTGTGTTCTCGACGGCATCCAGGTTACAACCCACTGTACCATTGGAAATCAAAAATTAAGAATAGAAAAATCACAAGAAGGAATAACCGTATATTTCGAACTTCAAAATTCAGATAAAGCACTGAAAGTGTCAGTTAATCCAAAAATAATAGGGATGTTAACGAATAAAATTTCAGAAGGCGTCTCAAATAAAGAGCTTGCATGGGAAATTGTCCATATGCCAGAAAGCCAGCTATTTATGATAGAAAATCGATAAATGTTTTGGCGGTTCACCATTGCCAATTGAAGCGAACATGCAGGACTTAGAAATCGCTAAAGAACGGCTTAGCGAAAAGAGTCTAACACTTTCCATCGTAAAGAGCGGCAACATACTTTTTGAGACTGCTTCGCATGGGATTTCCGGCTTTCTAGAAGCAATTGAAAAACTTGGAGGCATGCTTGAAGGATCTTCGGTTGCTGATATGGTTGCGGGAAAAGCTATTGCGCTGCTATGCGTTTATGCGAAAGTTAAGGCAGTTTACGCAGTAATCTTAAGTAAAAAGGCTAAAGCAGTGCTCGAAGAAAACATGGTTTACCATGAATGGGAAGGCTTGGTTGAAAACATACTTGGCGCTAACAGAACGGAGATATGCCCTTTTGAAAAGCTGGCGACAGAAATTTCAAACCCAAACGATGCCTACAGGAGACTTAAGGCTTTACAAAACTCTTTAAAACATGGTAGATGAAAGAGAATGGGCGATGGACACGAACAGTTTATATCGAGGGGATGAAGAACTGAAGCGTATCGGAAAAAAGAAACTCATGGAATTCACGGAACTGAAGGAGAAATGGCACGAAATGAGCACAGAACCAATTCGCGTAACAGATTCAAACTTTAACGAAATAGTCAATAAACACTCGCTAGCATTAATTGATTGTTGGGCTCCGTGGTGCGTTCCATGCCTAGCCTTAGCCCCGATAATTGAAGAGTTGGCAGAGGAACATGCTGGAAAAGTTCTTATCGGGAAACTCAATGTTAACGAGAACCCGAAAACCGCTGAACGCTTCCAAATTTTTAGCATCCCCACTATGCTGATAATAAGAGACGGAAGAGAAGCTGATAGAATTGTTGGACTTGTCTCGAAGAAGTATATTGAAGCTGTTTTGAGAAAGCATTTAGGATAGGGAGTATATGGATATTCAGGAACGTAGAGTTATAGGTGCGCTACTACTTCTTTTAGGTGTTTCACTCTTGGCTGCGGGAATATACACGGGTCATTTGAATGAAATATTAAATCTGTTGAGGATATCTTTCCCTTGACAACAGTTTACAACTTAAAATTCTTATACTGACTTTGCACATTTAAAAGGATTATTCTATAATTAGAGTGAGTGATGAAAATGAGTCCATCATTAATTGAAAGTAAGAACGGAGAAAAAGAGGCAGTTTTGGAAACGGCTAAATTCATGTTGATAGCTGCCAGAACTGCTCCAAAAACATCGGGCATAGATGACATTCTAACTTTGATTGTTTACGGCGAAGATAAAGATCGTATCGCAGATAAGATGGAGAAAATAGCTGAAGAGCGAAAAATTGAAAGTTTTAAGCGAGATGCGAAGAATGTTCGGGATTCGGAAGCGGTTGTTTTAGTTGGAGTTAGGGGAAGCAGAAGCATAGGGTTAAATTGTGGGTCATGCGGCTTCAAGGATTGTAACGAATTTGAAAAAGCCCAGAAAAAACTTGGGAAAGATTTTGTTGGTCCAACCTGTCTTTTCAAAGCTTTAGACCTTGGAATAGCCTTGGGCTCCGCTGCAAAAACTGCAAGCTTGTTAAACGTTGATAATCGCATAATGTATCGCGCTGGCACGGCTGCTATGAAGCTAAAAATGCTTTCTGAGGCAACAGTTGCTATGGGTATCCCGATATCAGCCAAAGGCAAGAACATCTACTTTGATAGACGATGAGGCTTTGTCTAAAGCGCATTTTAACTCTGGTTTTGCATCTTCTCATACATTTTCTCTAATGTCCAGCGGATACTTGATTTGAGCTCCCTTAAACGGTCGGCGTCAACATTTCTGATAACTATCTCGCGGACTGCGTCACCGTCTTGAACAACTTCATAAGAGAAAACCTTATCCGGAGGCGTTTGCCCACTTCTTGCTAATTCACTGTCTTTTTCCTGCATTTTCGCTAAAACTCTTTCAATGAGAAACTGGGTGAACGGCGGGGTGTTAACGTTAAAGTCCTTGTCTTCAGCAAGCACCACGCGTAAGGAGTTTTCGCTAAGATAAAGATTTGCAAGAATTTCGCCACTAGTCGCCTTTAATGCAATAATGTTCTCGTGTTCTACCGTGGGGGTAGGATAATACTGTTTAGATTCTTCTGCCTCTTCTTTTAAAGGCAAAGTTTCCGTCACAGCTGGTGCCTTTGCTATTTCGGCGCGTTTGAACCCCTTTTCCAGCAATACCGAGTTTACCGTTTCAAGCATTGTTTGCAGTTCTCTAAGTTCTGACTCCAGTTCTTCAACTCTTTTTTCAAGTTTTTTCTTAAACGCGACAAGCCTCTTTATTTTGTCAACATCTTGGGACATTTTGCCTTCACAAACAGGTATTTTAGAGCGTTTCCTTTATCAAACCTTTGAAATTTCAGCTCATAATTAAGCTAGCTCCGTGATATTGTAATTTTCCGTAGCTAATTCGGAATTAGAAATTGATTTAACCTTAACTTTCAGCTCATTTTTGAGGAAGCTCTCAAACTCCTGAAAAACAGGGCTGTCTGTATGGTTAAGTCTAACGCATAGGTTTTTTCCTTCCAATAAGGGACTTAGGTCGTAGAGGGCTACTCTCCTATAAAAGTCTGGATTCTCAAAGATTGTTTTAACCAAAGTTTCAGGAGGCGTCTCCGAGAACAGCCATGCAGTGTAGGATGCCTCGACAACACGATAGGATAGGCCTTCCCGAACCACACACTCTCTGTTTGAAATTATTCTTTTAAAGGAAGAAGGATGAACATCTCTGGCATATAGAAAGTTGTGATATTTATCATCAGTTTCAATCCAGTCTTCGCTTTCAGAGGTTTTCCAGCCGCGAAAGTTGCATAAATCCTTAAATTTTTTCAGAATCTCCCAAATTCTGGGCATCCTCATCTTTTCACCTCAAACCTTTTCTGTTAGAATCTTCTAGAACAATATTCTATTGCGCTAACCATAAATTTAAACTTATTTGTCAGTTTGTTCGCAAAAATGTAGGAAAACTATCCTTAAAATTGAAAAATTGTAGATAATTAGACTCATTGCCTACAAATTTACGTAAGAGTCGGAATAAAAGTCGAAGTAAAATTTTGACGAAAAGAAAGAGGAATTTCTACATTTTTCCGACAACAAATAATAAATTCAAACACAAGCACTTATCAATGTAAGAGGCAGAGGCGGAGTTGAAGCTCAAAAACAATGCTCTAGCTTTAGATGTCACAGACCTAAAAATTCTGGAAGCTTTGCAGGAAGACGCGAGGCAGACCTACACATCTATTGGTAAACGTTTAGGGATAGCCCACTCAACAGTTTACGACAGAATAAAGAGAATGGAGCAGTACGGGATAATCAGGAAGTACATGGCTGTGATAGATGCGGAAAAGGCTGGAGCGAAAAGCATAACGGCAATAATGACAGTTTACACAGACCCCAAAATAAGCGAGACAGTTGCGGAAAAACTATGCGAGGCAACCAAAGTCTTAGAAGTTTACACGTCCCTCTCAGAAGAGCTCCTAATAATAGCGAAGGTTGTCGCGGAAACTCAAGAAAACCTACACAATTTTATAGCTAATTCAGTTGCTCCTCTGCCTGGAGTTTTAAGAGTTCGCACATCAATTGTTACAAAGAAGTTTAAGGAAACTCAATTTTCAATAGTTGCTAACCCTAAAAAGTTAACATCTATAGAGGAAACATGCAATAAAATGGGAGAACACAGACCATGAAAGAGGAAATGAGTTCAAAATTTCTCAAAACAGTTCCAAGGGAAAAAGCCTTTTACTTCTTCACCTCCATCGGAAACTACACCGGCGAAAGCGCCTCCTCACTGAAGGAGTTTATGGATAAAATAAATGAAGTGAACGTTAAATCTCTAGAATTTCACCTCTACCGCGGAGACTTTGAGAAGTGGATAACCGAAGTTTTACAGGATGAAGAGTTGACGGAAGAGATTAGAAAACTGCAGAGGTTTAATCTGACAGGCGAAGTTCTCCGCAACCAACTATACATAATTGTCTCAAAGCATTTAAAGCGTTAACAAGCCAGCTCAGTCCAACACGATTCTAAAATCCCTAAATGTAGAAAAAGGCAATTTTTGCCGAACTTTTTAGGGCTTAAAACAGCCACGAAATTTTGAAGCGATGGCCATGTTTTAAGTTATCGCGATATTTGTGTAAAATAAATGTCTGATTCTACGGACTAACTCGTCTAAGTGCAAGTTGTTAACCAGATGCGGTTCTTCCAATGATTCCGCTTAGGATTGGCGGTATAATAAGCAGTATACCGCCGGGGGCCAGCCAGCTTAGAAGCCGCAACGGTTGAGAAAAGTAGGTATAATAGACATATAAAAAGGCCAAAATTAGTCCGCATGTGAAATTTATTTTCGCTCCCTTTTTTATGTTTCTATTTTTTAGTATTAAGCAACTTCCGTAAATGAACAAAGCCGTAACTACACCAATAATCGGTGTAAAAATGTAGCCTTGAATTATTAGACTAGAGATTTGGATTAGGTTTAAGAGCGTAGAAAGAATGTAAAATCCGATCACTGTTGAGTTTATCGCGCCTAAAAATCCCATGAAGGCGCTGATTATGATTAGATGCTTTGTTGACTCCCTACTTTTTTCAGTATTTTCCATGCTAGTTCACACGTTTAACCCTAAGTCACGTAGGATACATTTTTAAGGATTCTCTAAAAAATTGCTATCCATTTTAAAAAGAGGGTGGTTTTACTTTTTCCTTAAGAATATTATTTTCCTCATGAATATCAGAATGGCTAATGCTAGGATTACTGCTATCGCTGAAAGTATGGATGTCGCGTATAGCGTCGTAGTTGCCATTGATTGCACATCACCAAGTTTCACGATAACGTCTCCCAAAGTTGTTGATATAGTTACGACGTTTCCATTAATACTTGTTATAGTAGCATTTAATTTTCCAATGTCGATTCTCAACGTTCCCAAGGTTGAGTTTATTATTCCAATGTTTCCTTCAATATCGACGAGTTTTGCACTAATTTCCGTTAAGGTCAGGCTGACTAAGAAGCTTTTAAGGTTTGTTCCTTTAATCGAGTAGCACTCTGCTTCAACTACTAAAGTGTAAGTACCCGACATGGCATATGCAGGAATCTGGTAAGCGATCCTATATAGTCCAGTGGAAACATGCTGGGTAAGATTTGTTAGATTAGCAAACAGACTTCCATTGTAGTAAAGCAGTGCTCTAATGCTGGTTGCATCTATTCTTCTGCCGAAGTCCGAAGTCAGTATATAAACGTCTGCCGATTCTCCAGCGAAGTGTATTGAGCCCACATCAATGCCGACGGTTAACTCTTTATAATAGCCAATCGATATTGTTTTAGTTATGTTTGCAGACAATCCGTCAATGTCTGTGACGGTTAATGTCACATTGAATGTACCCTGTTGGCCGTACACGTGGGCAATAACTGGTTCTGTTGCGTTGATAATTGTTCTATCTCCAAAGTCCCACGAATATACGCTTATTTCGTAGTCTGGGTCGTAGCTTTCAGATGCATTAAATAGAACTATTTCGCCTACGCTTAGCATAGTTGGTTCATAGATGAAAGCAGGAACCGGATAAAGTAGCGGAGGTATCTGATAAAAGCCTGAAGTTGTATTATATCGTAATTTTTCGTTTAAAACGCTTATCAATTTTACCTCGATAAATTCCAATGTACATTTTGCCGAAGGCTCAGGCTCAACAGTCTGTTTGATTGCTTTAAATGTTATTGTTGCTATAGTTCCGTTTCCTTCTGGGAATGGACCCGGCCAGTCTCCCGGGCCCTTGGGCAGAAGCATGGTTCCAACAAGTACGTGAGGACGTTTAAACATGCCATCCTTCTCAACATAGCTCACAAAGAAAGTGTAAGGAAGCGCAGAAGTTTGATTAAACTTGGCCAAAAATGGCCCCTCAGTCACATTTAAAACTTCGAGCAAGCTCGAGTTATAGCTCAGCCGAAAATGAACACCTATAAGGCGAAGACGCCATCTGATGTCTATATTTAAATTGACGTTAATGTCGAAGATCTCACCCATTTTTTTGGCGTTGTACAAGGCCGGTTCTAATGAGAGCTTGGGAAGATATAACGGCGAAATCTCATAATACCCATCTTGTGTTGTATAAGTAATTTGGTTTCCGTCAGAATCTAATAACTTTACTTCAAGAAACTTTAAGAGGCATGAAGCTGCTGGCTCTGGGTATACTGGTTGATAAATTTCCCTAAATGTTATTGTTGCTATGGTTCCGTTTCCTTCTGGGAATGGACCCGGCCAGTCTCCCGGGCCCTTGGGCAGAAGCATGGTTCCAACAAGTACGTGAGGACGTTTAAACATGCCATCCTTCTCAACATAGCTCACAAAGAAAGTGTAAGGAAGCGCAGAAGTTTGATTAAACATGCTCAAGAAGGGTCCTTCTGCAACGTTCAAAACCTCTAGAAGACTGTTATTGAAACTCAGCCGGAAATGGACACCTATCAGTTTTTGTGAAGCCTGAACGTTATTTATCGTTACGTTGATTTTAAAAGTTTCGTTGACATATGATGCTGGGGCGATATATGATTGGGGTTCTGTTTTTAGTAGTGGTGGGTCTTGCGCTGATGTCCCGTAAATCGTAAAAAGGTTTGCACATAAAAGCATTATTAAAAGGATTTGGAGCGTTTGTTTTTTCAAACTTTCCACCTAAAGTTTAAGTTATAGAAGTATGTTCTATATTTAAATTTACTGACGTTTAAATAAAGACTTTGAGTCTTTATTCAGGATAAAAAAATGGAAGGTTGTGTAGACATTGGTTTTGTCTATTTGTTCTTTCGGATTTTGGTTACTAGAACAGTGGAGATGCATGTGGCGATCATTATGGATATAATCGCTACGAGAGGTGTAAACTCCGGAATAAGATATATGCCTTCATATAAGAGGAATTGGCCTACTACATCGATGTTATTCTCGTTCATTAGCTTAGAACGTATTGTACCAGTTGTTGTAAAATTGAATTTGCCATAGAAGGGATCCGTTGGAGTTGCAGTGATATTGAATTCTATCCAAGAGAGGCTGCCATAACTTCCTTCAGAAGCCTTCGATCCCTCTAACCATGTTTCTGCATGCTGTACGTAGTTGTGTGTAGTGTTATAGGATGCCCGTACGGCTGGCACTTGATATGTTGTTGTGACGCCAGCATTTTTGAACCACTCGCTTATAGTGCCTTGAGTGTAACCCACCCTAGTGGCATTGAGATAAGCCTTCTCATAGACTATTGTAAATTGCCATGCACCGATATAGTCGCCGGGGTCTATTGCCGTAAAATTTATCCATACTGTTATGTTAAATCTGTAGCCTAATGGTCTGCCTGTTAGGTCTATGCTTGAAGGCTCAACCCACATGGCATTACCAGGGTGTGGTTCGCTTGGTGCTGAAAATGCGGTTGACACCATTGTAATTGCTATTGCTGTGGTTAGGAGTATTAGATATTTTTTCATTTCGCTTCCCTTCATTGCTTTAGGTATACGTATCATAATGGTTAAAAGCTTTTCTGAAAATCATATGTGTCTCGTCTCATGACAAGTTTAAATTTATTTTAGAATGGTGCATGCTTTCGTTGTTTCAGCTTCCACGGAGCAGGAAAAGAACTGTTAAAAACAGTTTAAAATGCCAAGAGGGAGAGTTATAGGTTTGTATATTAGAAAAAAACAGAAGGTGCTATAGGCATCTTCCGTAGTTTATAGCCACGATGTATATGTCAACAATGTCGATTATGTCGTCTGAGTTTATGTCGAGATATGGATTCCATTGTGGATGACTTGGGTATGCCCCGAAGGCCATTGCAACAATGTATATGTCTTCGATGTCAACCATAGAATCATCGTTCATGTCACCTAAGATCCTAACCTTAACTTTTTCTGGGCTTTCCATCATGTTGTCCGCAGGATTGCTGTCAAGTTCTCTTATAATTGCTAAAGCCGTTATCGTATAGTTTTTGCATGGCGTTACGCCCGTTGTGTCCCATGTCAGAGTCATTGTTCTGCTTTCGTTTGGAAGCAGGTTCTCTATTTCTTGTGTGCCTACTTCTTCGCCAGCGGTTATGTTATAAAAGACGCTTAGGGTCACATTTTCCTTGAAACATCCGCTATTTCCAACAGTTACGTTGATGTGGACATCCTGGCCTTCATAGATCCATGTTCGAGATACACTCACATTGGCTACTGAAACATCGTGTATCCAAAGGATTTCTACTATACCGTCCGTGTAAATGTTATCTCTAACGTCTACTTCGCCCTTCACCGAGCTTGCGATGGCCGTCATAACATAGGCTCCAAGCGGTAGTCCTGTTGTGTTCCATGTAAAGGTTAAGATAGTGCTTGAATTTGGAAGAAGATTGACGACTTCTTGCACTCCAATAAATTCATAAGGCGGAAGCGGTGGAGCAGCGAATGAGTACGCATTTGCGATGAAATCAAATTGGTATGTGACATCTTCTCCGTTTTCGTTTAAGATCTTGCATCGCCTAATTCCAGTAGTTATGAATTGGAAATAACCTGTGAAGGGTTCAGTCGGAACGTTTGTCAGTTCAAACTCTATCCAAACTAAGCTTCCATAGCTACCTTCTTGAGGTTTGGGGTTTGGAGGTTCACCGACATCTGGTGAAGCCCATACTTCGTCCTGAATTATGTAGTCATGGGTGGCATTGAAGGAGCCGTGATCGAAACTTGGCCATCTTTTCCATGTGCCAGCTGATTTGAACCACTCGCTCATGGTTCCGGCCGTGTATCCAGCCCTAGTGGCGTTGATGTAAGCCTTCTCGTAAACTATTACAAACTGCCATGCGCCTATATGGTCGCCAGGATCTATTGATGTGAAGTTTATCCAAACAGTAACATTGAAGCGGTAGTGCTGAGGCAATCCTGCTAGGTATGTAGTTGAGGGTTCGATCCACATGGCGTTCCCGGGATGTGGCTCTGTTGGGCCACTTGAGTTCCCCGATGGATCATGATAAAGTGTTACGTTGAAGTTTTCCGTAGCTGTGCCTTCGTTAGCTGCAGTCACGTTTATATTCACAATTTCTCCCACATAGACCTGCGTTTCAGAAATCGCTATGTTGTGTATGGCTACATCATGTACGCGGACGTCAAAAACTATGGTGTTAACGTAGTCAAGAGTTCTGGCGTCTTCCGCCAAGATATGATTGACACCGTTTGATATTCCTATTGTAGCTGACACGGTCTCATTGTTGTATCCATAGTTAAATTGTATTAATCCATCTGACCTTAATACGGCTTCAAAGTTTGCAACAATACTATTGTTATAGCAGGCGGCGACATACCATCGAATGCCAACGTGAGTGGAGTTCTGCCAGATGTAGATGTCGAAGGGATCGTATGTTACCCAGTCGTCCCATGCTGGCGCTATTGCAAATTTTGTTGATAAGTAGGGTATGTTGTTGGAATGACTAGTGTCAGGGCGAATGAACGTTATTAAGCCGTTGCTTGAAATGTATATTGTTTTATCATACATTTCATAGAATGGAAATTCGAAGGGCAATGTGTAGTTCCAGCTGGCGTCGTCTGCATGCCAGCCCATAGGAATTCCTCCGCCGATCCATTGGTGTGAGACATATTGTCGTGTGTAGAAGAAAACGTAAGTGCTCTGTGCTACTATGTTATTTGTTATATATTCCTCTCCAGGCACGGGCTGAGCGTAGGCTGTTATGTTGTAGTTTCCAATTCTAGCCGGAGTCCACACGTGACTAAAGGTGTAAGACTGGCCTACTAGCAGTTCTGGGATTGTTGCATTGTCTACCCCGGTACCGTTAATTAGCAGATAAAGCTCCACACAGGTTTCATTTCTTAACCCTCGATTTCGAACGGTTGCTTCTAGCAAAGTTGAAGCGTATAGCTCAAGAAAAACAGGAGAGTCTAACATCACGACAAGGTCGTGCGCGTATTTCACAGGAACATAGAGCAGGCTATTCTCTAGTATTAGGCTGAAGCGGCGCTTGTAAACCCATTCAAGTGTTTGGGATGAAGCCACAATTATCCCTGCGCTATACTCAAATTCGAGGTAGGCTGGTTTTCGTGTAAAATCTTCAATGATAACTATGCGAGAGTTTGCTGGGTAAGAACTGAAGTAGCCGTGAACCGCAAAATTCCACATGTCGAGTTCAGCTTCCGTAATTATGTTAGGCGTCCATAAAACAGGATGCGATGGATCGACAACAGTAACGTACTGCCCGTAGTAGCTGGCCCAAGCCAAGTCGCCAGGGAGAAGACCTACCCAGTGGCCACCATGCCAACCCCAGTCTGCCGCATGTATCTCTAATACGCCGCCTTTGCGCACGTAGTCTTCGAACCACCAGCGGTAATTGTCCATAGCATCGTAAAAGATTTGGTCCTGATCCGAGGCAATCACAACCTTTGTATAGACACTCAGGTCAACATCACCGAAGTCGCTGGAGCGAAGCACAACGTATGGAATGCCATAGAGGTCGAGTGCCCTCTCGTTTGAAGGATAATCCCAAGGGTCAACGTTCTTACATAGGGCAATAACGAGACTAGAAACAAAGATCTTAGCTGATCTCAAGTTGTTACCGATTTTGTCTTCGCCTAGTATTGGTGGTGCATAGGCCGTTATGTTATACGTTCCCTCAATTGTTGAGGTCCAATGATGGCTTACGGTATAGGATGCTTCAGTTAACAGCTCGGGGATTGTTACATTCTCAACCATTGTATCATTAACGAATAACTGTAATATTAGGTTGAATTCGTTGTTCAAGCCCAGATTTTGGACTGTTGCGTTGAGCAACGCGGATTTTCCAGGTTTAAGAGACTTTGGCGCATCCAAGGAAACAGCAAGGTCATGTTCATGACGTCTAGTTACATGCACGATGGCGTTTTCCCAGAGTTCTACTGCGTCAAGCTTTTCATCGCTGTCTTGGTCGTATCGAAATTCGCATAATAGAAAGCTGAAAAGTACGGTTTGATGCTTATTGCCAACGACTATCGCGGCATGTTCTTCTGTTGGGGGTACGATTATAGCAGGAATTTCTTCTTTTGGGGATTTTGTGAAGCTCGCGATTGCTGTTCCCGTGGTAGCTGCGACGTGGTCTCCATCGTCCAAGTACCCTTCAATGTATGAGGTGAGGTTGCCAACTGCGTTTGGAAATGTGAACATAGGATGTTCTGGAATCCATCGAAATACTGGTTGAGGACTGTACATATCTGAGACCCAACGAACACCCAGAGTGCTCCATAGAGTTGTTGGCTCTGAATCGGATCCGTCAATGTCGAAGGTGCTTAAGACTAGGAGGCCGCCATTACAAACATATTCGTCTAGTTCTGTCCAGTAGTTTCCTAACGCGTACAAGTTGGCGTGGTCCACTAACACTAGATCCCAGGGCTGGCTTACTAGAGCTGTTCCAAAGCCATTAGGGTCGTCGCTGTAGTGAGTGTAGTTTATTCCTAGATTTTTTAAAGCCACAATGGGATATCTTGAAGATGGTGAAACGGCATAGTCGTCTGTATAGACAAGAACTCTCCTAACATAAATTAAAAGAACCAGAGCCATTTTTTGGACAATATTGTTTTCTGTAAACTCTTCGCCATGCATTGGCGGTGCATACGCCGTGATATTGTATACGCCTTCGGTTGTCGGAGTCCAATCATAGTTAAGCGTGTAGGAGGAATCAACAGGCAGTTCTGGTATCGTGAAAGAATCAACAATTGTGCCATTGATGAGTAACTCCAGTGTGACTTCTGTTTCGTTATTTAGTCCCCTGTTGGTACCTGTTGCATTTAGTTGTGCTGATTCACCGGGGTTAAGGCGCTTTGGAACTTCTAAAGACGCGATGAGTTCATGTTCTGGTTTCTGGTATCGTGACCATGTTATCGCATTGTAGAGGAGCTGTAAGTGGTGATGGTAGTACGCGGGTATTATTTCCAGCCATGGAGAAATATACACAGATCCTCGACAAGCAACTATCGCGCTTTCCCGATAATGTCCAAGTGCAAGATATTCTCCTCTAGCCAGCTCATTTTGATCCCACCGTCCGTCAGAGGAGATAACCGTTTCTACCTCTTCGAAGATGAAGGGGTTCGGAACATTTCTGAATAACGGATGAGTAATGTTGATTATGTGCAGAAGATTCGTCCAAGTTGCATACCACATGACAGACTTGTTTAGTCCGAACAAATCCGCCAGCTTGTTGTTGTTCGGAACCCCATAGTAAAATGTTCCTGCGGTACCTATGAACCCATGTCCTTCATGAACATATCGTTCGATTGCTTCAATCTCCGAATCTGTGAACTCCCAGCCAGCATACGGGTCGTATGCGCACGAGATGATCAACACATTTGCTTCTGTGGCAGCAATATCTTCATAGGTTATGTCTTCTTTGTTCAGAGTCGTATAGTCAATGGAGACCATAGTGTTGCCGAACGAGTACCATTCATTGTTTAGCACTTGCCAGTTAGAAATAATGTCGCCAAAAACGTTTCCTGCAGAGTGTAACACGACCGCTTTCACTGGAAATCCAACAAAAACATACTTCGAAAGAACATTATTTTCTACGTTTGCTTCTCCCAACACAGGCACCACATATAAAGTGACATTGTATAAACCCTCAACCATCGGGTTCCATGAAAGGCTTATTGTTGTTGAGTTCCCGCTGGTTAACAAAGCTATGGATTCAAAGTCAACTATAGTGCCGTTTACATAGAGCTGCCCAATCACATCAGTCTCATCGTTTTCCGCAAAATTGAGGATTGTAGCATTAATGGTGGCTGAAGCCTCTGGTTCTAAGTATGGCGGTGTTTCCCACTCATAAGCTATTAGCTCATGCTGCGGCGGAACCCACTCAACGGATTTTCGGGCGTTTACTCTGCCGTATCCGTAGTGGATGTCAAAGCCTTTGTCGCCTAAGTCATCTGCAGTGTAGCGTAACCAGAGTCTCACCCAGTCTCTTGTCTTGTTTGGAAATAGGCTCCCTGCGAGGGCGGCTACGCCAGCAACATGGGGACAAGCCATGGAAGTGCCGCTCCATGATTCATACCCCCAAGGAACAGTGGAATATATGCTGACGCCTGGTGCTGCCAGTTCGATCCAGTCGCCGAAATTAGACCACGGAGCAGTGTAATCGTTTTGGTCTGTTGCGGCCACGGCTATGACCTCTTTGTATCCTGCTGGGTAGGGCTTTGTGCTTGTTGCCTCATTGCCAGCGGCTGCAACTAATAGGACGCCGGCGTCGTATGCGTACTTTATTGCTTCATAGATGAGCTTGCTATCGAAGTATCCTCCCCAGCTCATGCTAATAATATTTGCTCCAGCATCGGTAGCGTGTATAATTGCATTTGTGAGCCAGTCTTCAGTTCCCCATCCCATGTAGTTTAAGCCTTTCTCAGCCATAACCCTGATCTGAGCAAGCCCCGCAATGCCTATACTGTTGTTTAGCACAGCGGCTATTATTCCTGCGCAGTGAGTTCCATGTCCATGGTCATCCAGCGGATCTGTATCGTTATTCACCCAGTCATAACCTAATGCAACATAGTTTGTAGCAAGATCCTCGTGATAATAATAAATGCCCGTGTCTATAACAGCTACAAGAATATCGCGACTTCCCACAGTTGTGTTCCACGACCAATCAGCCTCTATTTTTTGTGGTCCCCACTGCATCATCCAGTAGGGGTCGTTTGGAGTGATGGTTGCTTTAAACTTCATGTTGGGCTCTATGTAGGTTGCTAAGTTAAGAAGGCGTGCTTTTTCCGAAAATGTTGCCACAGAAGCAAATGCCAGCTCAACTATTACTGCTCTAACTTCGCCGCCTATCGAAACCGTGTTGACAATTTTTGCTCCGTGCTCAGCCGCTATTTTTTCCAATCCAGTGAAACCTTCAGGATTGCCGCCGTCAACTCCAATAACTAGCCTTGTCTTGTTCCCATCTACATAGGCAAAGTCGCTCCATTCGTTTGTATAGTTAAGGTTCCATTGGTCTTCCATGTTCGGAGAACGTTGGCGAGAGTTCTCAGAAGTCTCGTTTTGTTTAGTGTCAGGGTTTCCTTCAAAAACGTCATGTCGGTTGCCTTGCAAACTTTTTTCCTGATCTGGCACAGTTGGTTGGATTATTTTTCTAGGAAAACCCTTTTCTGCGATTTCGTTCTGATCGTTTTGTGCTGATGTTGGTTTTACGATGAAAGCCATGTTTAATGAGCTCACAAGGATCAATGTTACCAGAAGTATGCTAGCTAATGTCTTTCTCATTTCTCCTTTCTCCCTTGTATAAATTACAGAGCGCTTCCACCGCTCTGTGCGCAGGGTATATGTCCCTATTTTATTTAAGTGTTATGAGAAGCTGTTCAGTGCTTTGACAATAAAAACTCTGGAAGTTATGTTCGGGTTTCAAGTTCGAAGAAGAATCACGTTAAACTCGTTTTTGGGTTTGCCCGTTGATGCTGGATTGTAAAAAAGAGGGGATATGGTTAACATTTTCTGCCGTAGTTTAGTGCTGTCAGGTATATGTCTTCTATGTCAATCCAGCCGTCTCTGTTTAAGTCCGCGTCGGGGTTGAACCCTGGGTCACCCAGTTTTGTCCCGAAGGATAGCGCTATTATGTAAATGTCTTGAATATCCACCATGCCGCTTCCGTCTACGTCGCCTAGAATCCTAACTTTTATGTAACCGTCGAGGTACTGGTTATCGGCTGTGTTGGTTTCGTATGGTAAGATTTGAACTTTTGCCATTATCGTGTAGTTTATGCAGGCTGTCACGTTTTCTGTATTCCATGTGAATGTTCTTGTTGTTTCGTTATTTGGGGGTAAGTTTTCAATCGTGCAGTTTGCAATTACAGTGTTGTTGTAGAATACGGCTAACCAGAAGGTTTCCTTTTGGTTTCCATTATTTTTGACAGTTGCAGTTATGTTCACATCCCAGCCTTCATACACCCAGTTGCGTGATGCATTGACATTTGTTACTTTTAGGTCTCGTATGAGGGTTGCAAAGTATCCATCTTCTTCCCCATGTTGTATTGGGTTGTTTCCGGAGTCAAGAAATTGTGTGTCATGAAGGTCCAGCGGGGTGCCTCCAACGGAGTCCACATGAAACTGGATTGTTACAATTGGTGTCGCTTGTGTTGCCGTTACTGGTGTGGGATATGTAAGTCTAGCCCATAGGAAGCCTGCTTCATCGTCGATTATTAGCTTTGTTGTCGGAACTTGGTTTTGAACTTTAAACAGGCTCACACCCATCCAGCCGATTATGTTAGGGTCATAGGATAAGTTGAACACGCATACTTTCAGGTTTGCCACGTTTCTTATTGTGATGTTTATCCAGAAGGTTGACGAAGGAAGCATTGTAGGGTCTATTATCTCTGCAGGAGTTACATTTATGGCAGCTCCAACTGGTGGCGGAAGTCCCTCTTGATAATACGCGGTATATGTCCCGCCTGTGCTGACTGTTATGGTTGTACTTGTTTCGCCTGTACCCCATTGTTTGAATGGGTGGCCGCTGGGGTCGTTGTTCGGCACCGTGAACGTGTGGGTTCCAGTTAGACCTGTGAAGGTGTGGGGTGTGTTGAAGCCGGATGAGGTTCCATCCATCGTGATGCTTACGCTTACAGAAACTCCTTCAGTGTAGCAATGTGCGGCGATTGTAACGTCATAGGTGGGCGGCGGAGCTGCCCCAAATATGCATATTGCCGGGGGGAAAGAAAATGTGCCCGATATGTCGACGTTATTTTCGTCTAGTACCTTGCAACGTCTAACACCTGTTGTCATAAACTCAATGTAATTGATATAGGGGGGCGATGGTTTGTCTATTAGTTTAAACTCAACCCATATTAGGCTTCCGAAGCTGCCTTCTGGGGCCATCGGGTTTTCGGGTTCACCAGGATCCGAGACAAGCCATGTTTCGCCCGGCAATATATAGTCATGGGTTGTATTGAAGGAGCCGCGGTCGAATTTTGTCATGGTTTTCCATGTGCCTGCCTTCTTGAACCACTCGCTGATCTTGGCACTTGGACGAATCGGGTGGTCCGGAGGCAAACGAGCAGTAAAGTCGTAGCGAGAAAAGTTTAACAATGTTTTATTGTAAACTATTGCAGCTTGCCAAGCTCCAACCTCGTTTGCTGGGCCCGGAACGTCAGTCAAGTTTATCCAGAGTGTTACGTTGAACTTGTAACCAATGTCTCGGTCGGTTAAGTTGATGTTTGAAGGCTCCATCCACATAGCATTCCCAGGATGTGGCTCTTCTGGATTTTCTCCTCCATATACATGCAGCATCGTTAACACGAGAACTGCTAGAAATATCGATGTAACTATTGCTTTATTCCTTTTCATCTTACCTTTCTCCTTATATTTGATTTATTATTTTTCAATAATTAAAGGCTTTTGGAATTTTCCTCTATTTCAATTTAATAAAAATAGAGAAGGTGGAGCTTTAAATTGCAGATTGCCGTGATTTTAGGTATAACTCTTATTTTCGGTTAAAAATAAAAGAGGGTTCGAATGTAAAGGTTTTGTTTACCTTATCTCCCCATAATGTAGCGCAACTATGTATAGGTCTTCAATGTCGACCATGTCGTCTTTGTTTACGTCACATCTCGGATCCCAGCCTGGGTCTTCTGGGCTTAGTCCATAGTGTAGGCTAACCAAGTATATGTCCTCGATGTCCACCATTCCATCTCCGTTTACGTCCCATGGTTTTGCTGCTACGCTATAGACCTGAATTATTGCGGAAACCGTGTCTGTTCTCCCAACCGAATCTGTTACCGTCAACGTGACGGAATAGTTTCCCGGTTGCGAAAACACATGATAAACGATTGAGTTTGTTGCATTAATTGAACTGCCGTCGCCGAAATCCCAAACATAATAGGCAATCGGAGGATGCGTTGTTCCATTCCACCCCGGAGATGAAGCAGTGGCATTAAACATCACGGTTTGGTTATAAGCTGGCGAAGATGGGACCCAGGTGAACTTTGCAGTTGGACCGCAAACTGGGAATACCGTGACGAGTTTTGAGACCGTATCGTTCAATCCGATGTCAGTTTTTATTGTCAAAGTTACCGTGTAGTTCCCTGACGCTACGTAGGCATAAGTCACAACTGGGACGGTTAAAGTCGTCACGTTTCCATCGCTGAAATCCCATGTATAACTTGTAATGGTGCCCACATTAGTTGACGACATAGAGGCATTAAAGGTGATGGTTTCAAAAACGTATGCAGGTGATGGAGAGTAAGTGAAGTCAGCTTCTGGTGGTGCTATTCCTGTAACCTCTACTATTTCTGTTGCTACGTTCCATAGACCTTCGCTGTCCGTAACGTTCAGCGTTACTGTATAGCTTCCCGCAAGTTTGTAGACGTAGATTATTATTGGATTTGTCGTGGTTGTAACATTACCATCACCAAAATCCCAAGCGTAACTGACGATGCTTCCTCCGTTGGCAGACGATTGAGAGGCGTTAAATGTAATAGCTTCATATGTGTGTGGGTATTGCGGCGACCAGGTGAAGTTTGCATACGGAGGGGCTACGATTACTATCACTTTTGACACTGTCGCACTTAGATACTCACTGTCTGATACCTTCAACGTTACTGTATATTGTCCATAAGCCGAATATTCATGAGTTATGGTGGGTTCAAGCAGAATAAATTCGGTTGGACTGCCGTCTCCAAAGTTCCATTCATATGACACAATTATGCCGCCGTTCGGGACTGAAATTGAGGCGTTAAAGGTTACTGTTTGGTTTTTGAAAGGGTAGATTGGTTGCCAATTAAAATTGGCTTCAGGCGGACAACCGACAACGGTGACCGTCTTTTCTTTGCGGGCTGATAATCCGTCGCTATTTGTCACGTTTAATTTCACCGTATAGTTCCCATAGAAGCTGTAAACGTAGTTTATTATTGGATTCGTTGTGGTTGTTACGTTTCCATCACCAAAATCCCATGCATAACTCACGATGACTCCGCTGTTGGCTTGCGACATCGACGCATTAAATGTCATTGGTCTCGATGATTCAGGCATGGAGGGTGACCACGTAAAATCAGCAGTTGGAAAAGCTATAATTTTCACGGTTTTTGAGGTTGAAGCTGTTAGGCCGTCATTGTCTGTAATGTTTAGCGTTACTGTGTAGTTTCCAACGGTATTGTAGACATGGGTTATTACTGGATTCGTTGTGGTTGTTATGTTACCGTCACCAAAATCCCATGTGTAGCTCTTTATAGTTCCATCCGGGTCATAGCTTTGGGAAGCGTTGAAGGTCGCTTCTTGGCCTGCGATGGGAACTTCTGGTTTGCAAGCAAATGATGCTTTTGGATTCGCCTTCAAAATGGTTATTGTTTTAGAGATGGTGGAGCTTAGTCCATCACTGTTTATTACTGTCAAGGTTACTTTGTAATCCTGTCCCTTTGAGTATGTATGTGTTGCGATCGGCAATCCAGTAGTTAATATTGGGGAACCATCGCCAAAATCCCAAACATACACAGTGATTGTGCCGCTGTTGGCTTGCGACATGGAGGCGTTGAAAGTCACTTGTTCAGTAGCTGTTGGAGAAGGGGGTGACCATGTGAACTCAGCTGTTGGATAGTCTGCAACTCTTAAGGCTTTTATGATTTCATTCGAAAGTCCTTCGCTGTCTATTACTTTCAATGTTACGTTATAGTCTCCTATTGTCGTGAATACATGGGACATCACAGGATTTGTGGTGTTGATCGTTGCTCCATCCCCAAAATTCCAAATGTAAATTATTATGACCCCGCCTCTAGGCTGTGAGATTGATGCATCAAAAGTGACGTCTTTATTTTTCACAGCTGGGCTGGGTGAATAGGTAAAATCAGCAATGGGGTAGTTCCTAACCATAATTGTCTTGGTAGTTGTATCAACATACCCGCCGGTATCCATTACTTTTAATGCTACTGAGTAAGTTCCCTCTACATAGTATATGTGAGTTATTACCGCATCTGTAATAGTTGTTATGTTTCCGTCGCCAAAATTCCAGGTATAGTTTGCTATTGAGCGAATGATGCCATAGCTTTCGGAAGCGTTGAAGGTTATAACGTAACCAGCAATTGGATTATCAGGAGAGTACCTGAAAACTGCAACAGGTGTTTTATTAACGTTTATCAACTTTGATGATGTGCCATTGAAACCTAGATTGTCTATGACAGTTAATGTAATTGTAAAGTTTCCGCTGATACTGTAGGTATGATTTGTCAGCGGATTGGTTGTGTTCTGAATGGCTGAACCATCGCCAAAGTCCCAAACATAACAAACAATTTGACCATCAACATCATAGCTGTCTGACGCGTTAAAAGTAACAGTATCGCCCATGTATGGATTTGTGGGCGAATATGAAAAGATTGCCTTGGGTTCTTCAGCAATCTGCACCACTTTGGATCTGGTGCCACTTAATCCTTCGCTGTCCGTAAGGCATAGAGTTACGGTGTAGTTTCCAATGTTATTGAATACATGAGTCACTATTGGATCTGTAGTGTTTATTTGACTTTTGTCACCAAAATCCCAGAAATAACTCAAGATAACTCCGCCATTTGGGGTTGATGAAGAGGCGTTAAAAGTTGTCGGACTACCAACATCACCTATGCTTGGGGAAATTGTGAAATCTGCTACCGGATAATCTCTAACTCTTATTGTGCATGTTTTGTTATCTGACAGAACATCGTTGTCAGTGACTGTTAGAATCACCGTATAGTTTCCATATGATCCATAGATATGAGCAATTATTGGACTGGTCACGGTAGTAATGTTTCCGTCGCCGAAATCCCACTTGTAACTTATGATGTAGCCATCGAGGTCATAACTGGTTGATGCATTAAAGGTGACGCTCTCGCGAGCTATTGGAAAATCGGGAGTACTTATAAAATCTGCAACAGGTGGTCGTATGGAAACAAATAGGCTTTGAGTTTTAGTGTGCGTATACCCTTCATTGTCAGCCACGATCAAGATGACGGTGTAGTTTCCAGTTCTATTGTAAACATGAGTTATTATGGGATTTGTTACAGTGGCCATGTTTCCGTCGCCGAAATCCCAAACATAACTAACAATGTGTCCATTTGCATCGTAGCTATTGGACGCGTTGAAGGTTACAGTGTCGAATGCTTTAGGATAAATAGGTGAATAGGTGAAGATTGCTACTGGAGACTGCAGAACTACTATTATTTTCTTAACAGTATTGGTTAGTCCAGCACTGTCTGTAATGGTTAAGCTTACTGTGTAGTTTCCTTCAGCTTTGTAAAGGTGTGTTGCGATTGGATCAGTTGTGTTTGTGAGCGAAGAGCCATCGCCGAAATCCCACAAATAGCTGGTGACGTTTCCCCTGCTTGGGGTTGATGAGGAGGCGTCAAAGGTGACAGTGTCGCCCACGTAGGGAGTGGCAGGTGTGTAAGTGAAGGATGCTTCCGGAGCTTTTTCCACGGATACAACTTGAGTTGTTGTGTCCGTTAGCCCTTGGTTGTCTGCCACAGTTAAGGCAGCAGTATAGTTTCCAATAACATCATACACATGAACTATTATGGGATTTGTTACGGTTGTAATGTTTCCGTCGCCAAAGTTCCATACATAACTGACAATGTAACCGTTGGGATCATAGCTGTCCGACGCATTGAAGGTAATTGTTTGACCAACTATCGGAAATTTCGGCGTATAGGTAAACGATGCTTTGGGCGTTCCAAGTGTTACTGTAACGGTTGCGGTGTCGGTGTATCCATCGTTGTCGGTTATTGTAAGGATGACTGTATAGACTCCGGTTGATGTGTAAACGTGAGTTATGACAGGTGTGGTTATTGTTGTTAAGTTGCCGTCGCCAAAATTCCATGTGTAGTTAACAATGTAGCCGTTCGGGTCATAACTGCCTGAGGCGTTAAAAGTCACAGTTTCACCAACTTTTGGAAACTGAGGTAGGTAAGTGAAAGTTGCAATTGGCGCCTTGGCGACTACCACTGAGTGCATGTCTGTATCGCTTAATCCTTCACTATCTGTAATGGTCAAAGTCACCGTATAGTTTCCAGCAAGCGTGTAAATGTGGGTTGTAATGGGGTTTGTTGTGTTAAGGAGTTGGGAGCCATCGCCGAAATTCCACAAATAACTAATGATCACACCTCCGTTAGGATTGGAGAGAGAGGTGTTGAAGGTTACAGTATCGCCGACGTATGGAGCTTCTGGTGTATAAGTGAATGCGGCGGTTGGATAGCCTCTAACACTCACGATTTTTGATTCGCTGTCACTCAGCCCTTCACTGTCTGTAACTGTTAAAGTGACTGTATAGTTTCCTATGGCGTAGTAGATATGGGCAATTATGGGGTCTGTCACAATTGCTGTGCTTCCGTCGCCAAAATTCCACTTATAATTTGTGATGACACCACCATTTGGGGTTGATGACGACGCATTGAAGGTTACAGTTTCTCCCTCCACCGGATAATTAGGCGAAAAGGTGAAAGTAGCAGATGGATAGTCTCTAACTCTTACCATATCCGTTGTAGTGCCAGTGAGTCCTTCGCTGTCTGTGACAATCAAGGTGACTGTGTAGTTTCCAACTGTTGAATAAACATGTGTTGTTATTGGGTTGGTTGTGTTAACGGAGGGTATTCCATCTCCGAAGTCCCAGAAGAAGCTAGTTATGACGCCCCCATTGGGTACGGAAGAAGAGGCGTTAAAAGTCACTGTCTCGCCAACTATCGGAAAACTCGGGGAATAAATGAATGCTGCTGCAGGATAGTCTCTGATCGTCAAAATCTGGGTTGTTGTGCCTATGCCTCCATCGTTGTCTGTTACGGTTAATGTCACTGTGTAATTTCCAAATATGGTATAGATGTGTGTTATTACTGGTGAGGTTACAGTGCTTACATTACCGTCGCCAAAATTCCATTGGTAACTCATTATTGAGCCATCTTGATCATAACTGTTTGACGCGTTGAAAGTCACTGTCTCGCCTACTATCGGAAGTGTAGGTGAATAGGTGAATGACGCGATAGGCGACTTATTTAGAATGTACTTAGTTGAGGTGGCAGTAGCAGTTGCACCGTCGTCGTCGGTTACCATTAGAGTAACAGTGTAATTGCCATTATCCTGATATACATGTTCCACGATAACGCCTGTGGTGTTCGTCCCATCCCCGAAGTCCCAGAAGTAACTAGTGATGGAACCGTCAGAATCATAGCTGCCAGAGGAGTCAAAGAAAATAGCCTCACCCGTATAAACTGTGGTCGCGGATTCAGTAAAGCTGGCGATGGGCGATCTATTCAGAACAGTTTTGACGGCTGTGGCTGTTGCGGTCGCTCCATCGTCATCGGTGACTGTTAAGGTAACAGTGTAAGATCCATTGTCCGCATAGGCGTGAGTGACGATATCGCCACTTGCATTTGTTCCATCGCCAAAGGCCCAGAAGTAGCTAACTATTGTGCCGTCTAGATCATAGCTGGCAGAAGCATTGAATGTGATGATTTGGTTTGTATAGACTGTTTCTGCGGACTCTGAGAAAACTGCCACTGGAGGCCTATTTAGAATTATTTTGACCGCGGTTTCTGTGTCCGTAGCGCCATCGTCGTCGGTCACTGTCAGAGTCACGGTGTATGCTCCATTGTCTGCATAAGCGTGGTCAACAATCATGCCTGTAGCGTTGGTACCATCTCCGAAGTCCCAGAAGTAGCTTGCAATGGTGCCGTCGAGGTCGTAACTGCCCGAAGCATTGAAACGTATGGTTACGCCAGTTAGAACTGTTGTGGCATTCTCTGTAAATAAAGCGACAGGCTGTCTGTTGAGTACCGTCTTTGTGGCTGAAGCCGTGCCAGTTGCACCGTCATTGTCCGTGAGTGTCAAGGTTACCGTGTAAATTCCATCATCTGCGTAGGCGTGGTCTACTGTCACACCAGTGGCATTTGTACCGTCACCAAAACTCCAGAAGTAGCTTATTATAAAACCGTCTGGATCATAGCTGGCAGAAGCATTGAAGCTGATAATCTCACCCGTGAAAACAGTAGTGGCAGATTCTGTGAACGAGGCTGTTGGAGCCCTGTTCAAAACGGTCTTGGTCGCAGTCGAGGTGGCTATGGCTCCATCATCGTCGGTAACCGTCAAAGTGACAGTGTAGACTCCGTTATCAGCATACGCATGGTTAACCGTTACTCCCGAGGCATTTGTTCCATCTCCGAAAGTCCAAAAATAACTAACAATAGCGCCGTCAGGGTCATAGCTGGAGGTTGCGTTAAAGTAAATGACCTCGTCTGTATAGACAGTTGTGGCAGATTCTGTGAAGCTAGCAACTGGTGGTCTGTTCAGAACAGTCTTAGTAGCGTTGGTCGTTGCAGTTGCTCCATCGTCGTCGGTAATGGTAAGAGTAACCATGTAGACACCGTCATCTGCATATGCATGTTCAACAGTGGCACCTGTTGCGTTAGTTCCATCACCAAACGTCCAGAAGTAGCTCACGATAATACCGTCTGAATCATAACTCGCAGACGCATTAAAGAAGATAATTTCGCCAGTAAACACTGTCTCCGCCGATTCACTAAAAGAGGCAATGGGAGGCCTATTCAGAACCGTTTTGGTTGATGTGGCAGTAGCAGTTGCTCCGTCATCATCGGTAACGGATAGTGTTACTGTATAGGTTCCATCATCGACATAAGCGTGGGTTACGTTTACGCCTGTTGCATTGGTGCCATCGCCAAAGTCCCAGAAATAGCTAACAATAAAGCCGTCTAGGTCATAGCTCTGTGATGCGTTAAAGTAGATGGTCTCACTAGTGAGCACGATTTTGGCGGATTCAGTGAAAATGGCAACAGGAGGTCGATTCCGTACCGTCTTTGTTGCGGTAGCGGTGCTGGTTGCTCCGTCATCATCAGTTAGCGTAAGGGTTACCGTGTAGACGCCGTTATCGGCATAGGCGTGGCTAACAATGACTCCCGTGGCATTTGTTCCGTCACCAAAATCCCAGAAGTAGCTAACGATGGAGCCGTCGGGGTCATAGCTCTCAGAGGCGTTAAAGTATATGATTTCATACGTGAACACGGTTGTAGCAGACTCGGTGAACGAAGCAACAGGTGGTCTGTTCAACACGGCGATGCTTTGAGAAGCTGTGTCTACCACGCCATCATTATCAGTTACTTTGAGTGTGACTGTGTATGTCCCGTTGTCCACATAGGTATGGGTGACCGTTGGAGTGGTTACAGTTGTGACGTTAACATCGCCGAAATCCCATTCATAAGTTATGATTGAACCGTCAGAATCATAACTGGCGCTTGCGTTGAACAATACAGTTTCGCCTGTATATGGGGTTATCGGTGAAAAAGTGAACGATGCAACAGGTGGTCTGTTTAAAACTGTTTTTATAGATGAGGTAGAAGCGGTTGCGCCGTCATCGTCTGTGACTGTTAGCGTCACCGTGTATGTTCCGTTGTCCGCATAAGCATGGATTACGATTGGAGTAAACACTGTGGTTATGTTTCCGTCGCCGAAGTTCCATTGATAGCTCACAATGGAACCGTCTGGGTCATAACTGGCAGAGGCGTTAAACGTGATGACCTCACCAGTATAGACAGTTTCTGCAGACTCAGTGAATGAAACAACTGGAGGTCTGTTAAGCACAGTCTTGGTCGCAGTGGAAAAGGCTGTGGCACCGTCATCGTCTGTTACGGTTAGGGTTACTGTATAGTTGCCATCATCGGCGTAAGCATGGCTTACCTCAACTCCTGTGGCGTTGGTTTCGTCGCCAAAATCCCAAAAGTAACTGATGATCATGCCGTCGGGATCATAGCTACTAGATGCATTGAAGTAGATAACCTCACCCGTATATACAACGGTAGCTGATTCCGTGAAGCTGGCAACTGGGAGTTTGCTCAGAACGGTCTTGGTAGCGCTGATTGAGGCGGTTGCGCCGTCGTTATCGGTAACTGTTAGTGTCACAGTGTAAGTTCCTACATTGGTATAAGAGTGGTCAACAGTCGCGCCCGTTGCGTTAGTGCCGTCACCAAAATCCCATGTATAGCTCTTTATAGTTCCATCCGGGTCATAGCTTTGGGAAGCGTTGAAGCGTATAACTTCACCTTTATAAACTGTTGTGGCTGATTCAGTGAACGATGCTACTGGCGGTCTATTCAGAACGGTTTTTGCATCGGTCGCCGAGGAGCTTGCTCCATCATTATCAGTTATGGTAATGGTTACTGTATAAACGCCGTCATCAACATAGGAGTGCTGCACTACAATTCCTGTGGCGTTTGAGCCGTCACCGAAATCCCAGAGGTATGAAACTATAGTTCCATCAGGATCATAACTAGCCGAAGCATCAAAATGAATGACTTCTCCTGTGAACACGGTGGTTGCGGATTCAGTAAATAATGCCACTGGGGGTCTATTCAGAACAGTCTTAGTAGCGCTAGCTATGGCAGAGGCACCATCGTCGTCTGTTACTGTTAAAGTAACCGTGTAAGACCCATTGTCTGCGTAGGCATGAGTGACAACTACATCAGTTGCATTGGTGCCATTGCCAAAATCCCAAAAATAACTAACAATTGAGCCGTCAAGATCATAACTTGCAGAGGCGTTAAACGTGATAACTTCTCCGGTAAGAACAACAGTGGCAGATTCGGTGAACGAGGCCACCGGAGATCTATTCAGTACAGTCTTGGTGGATGTAGCGTTGGCGGTTGCACCATCATCATCTGCAACAGTTAACGTCACCACACATATTCCGTCATTTGAGTAAGCATGGCTAACAATGGCGCCAGAAGCGTTTGTGTTGTCGCCGAAATCCCAGAAGTAACTAACAATCACGCCATCCGGATCGTAACTTGCTGAAGCATTAAAGTGAATAACCTCGCCGGTGAGAACAACTGTTGTTGATTCTGTAAACGATGCGACTGGAGGTCTGTTCAAAACTTCTTTGGTGGCGGTTGCTGTTCCTGTTGCGCCTTCATTGTCAGTTACTGTTAAAGTGACTGTGTAGACTCCATTATCTATGTAGGAGTGGCTCACTGTGATTCCAGAGGCGTTGGTGCCGTCGCCAAAGTCCCAAAAATAGCTAATAACGGAGCCGTCAAGATCATAGCTATTGGAGGCATTGAAGTGAATAATCTCACCTGTAAAAACCGTCGTAGCTGACTCAGTAAATTGTGCTACTGGGGGGCGGTTTAAAACAGTCTTAACTGCTGTTTCTGTTTCTGTTGCACCATCGCTGTCTGTTACAGTTAAGGTTACAGTATAGGTCCCAATATTTATGTAGGCGTGGTCAACAACTATCCCTGTAGCGTTGGTTTCATCGCCGAAATCCCAGAAGTAACTAATGATGGAGCCATCTGGATCATAGCTGGATGATGCATTGAAGTAAATAACTTCTCCCTTAAACACCGTTTCTGCGGATTCAGTGAACAATGCTATTGGAGGCCTATTCAGAACCGTTTTAGTTGCTATGGCTGTTGCGGTCGCTCCATCGTCATCGGTAACTGTGAGGGTAACAATGTAGGTTCCATTGTCTGCATATGAGTGGCTTGCTGTTATGCCTGTTACATTCGTTCCGTCACCTAAGTCCCAGAAGTAACTGACTATCTCGCCGTCGAGGTCATAACTCGCCGAGGCATTGAAGTAGATAATCTGGCCCGTGTATACTGTTGTTGCGTTCTCTGTGAAAGAGGCAAATGGTGGTCGGTTAAGAACAGTAATAGCTTGGGAATCGGTGTCAGTTAAGCCGCCGTTATCCGTCACTGTGAGCATAACCGTGTAGACTCCGTTATCCGCGTAGGCGTGAGTTGCAGTCACACCAGTTCCGTCGATGCCGTCGCCGAAATCCCAGAAATAACTCACTATAGTGCCGTCAGGGTCATAGCTGGATGACGCGTTAAAGGTGACTGTTTCGTCAGTGTAGGGGGTGGAAGGCGAGTAGGTGAAGGAAGCCACTGGAAGTTGGGTCGTCGTAAGTGTGTGTATTCCGGTGTTATTCCAATTGTTAGACGTGTCATTTGCCCAAACTGTCCATTGTATAACTGATCCACTTGTGCTGTTCAGGATTTTGGTTATGTTGCTCCAATTGGTGATTCCACTCATTGGAGTCCACGTATCGTTGGTCCATGTTCCTGTGTTGTTCGTTCCAAAAATGTAGCCGCTTAACCCAACGTTGTCTGTCCATTTGACATAGAAGAGTGTGGGTTGCTCAGCTAGCGTGTTGTTTGTTCCAGCGTTTGACCAAACTGGTGGAGTCGTGTCGCCTACAGTGACTTCAAATTCGACCAGGTCTGCTTTAAAGTCGAACCGGGTGGTGGTTGATTTAACTCCTTTAACCTTGATTTTCCAATTGCCTAAACCATCGCGAAAATGGGTTGGATTCGTTGTTATGTTTTGACTTTTCGTTTCATCAGTATTTGGAGTTGCGCTTGAGGTGTAGGCAATATAGCCATTCCCGCTTGCCGGATAGCCGCCGAGTGTGTAATTGTAGAGCTGCAGTGTGACGGTGACGTTATCAGTTGTCCATGCGCTATCAATCGTCCAAACGAGCTTATTCCAATAATCTGTATCGGACGACCCAGTAAACTCGACTTCCATGGTATATTCGCTTGGAAGGTTAATGTTGGTTGCTCTAGTTTGATTACCCAATGCCAAAGTGTTGTCGTCTATTCTGAGATAAGCTGTTGCACCAGACCTTTTAGTCGTGACCTCCACATAGAAATCAATCTCTAAGCAGTCTGTTTGATCTAGAACGGTGTAGGCTATCCAAGAGTAGGTTCCTGAAAGAGTTTGCGGCGCCGTGGTCAAGGGCCCCGAATTTGCAACATTTGTCGCTACTGTGCTCCGGACTGTACCATCGGATTTGCGTATCAAAATGTCTATGTCTGCGTGGGCTGCACCTCCGGCTGAAAACCAGGTTCGATAATAAATGGTCCATGTGCTCGCGGGAATTGAGGAAACGCCCTGCAGATTATAGATAAATTTTCCACATAACTTTCTGCCCGTAGACGACATGCTTGCAGTTAGAGTGGCCCCCGTCGTCTCAGCACTTTCCAGTTTCAGCAGAAAGTAGTTTGTGCCAGCTATTGTCGTCGTTTCTTGATGAGTGTAAAGTGTTTGAGGCGCCGTTACGCTCGCGTAGCTTCGGAAAATCATGTAAACGCCGTTGTCAGATTGTGAATCGCTTAAAGAACCTGAGACATATTGCGTTTGGCCTAAAAGACTGTATCCAGTAGGGTAATACTTCGGAGGGTCCGGAGCATGGACAGAAGTTAACGCAAAAAATGTGAGCAACGGTAGTATGATTAAGCAAATCAACTTGAAAAGGAAGAGAGTCTTCCCTTTTTTGGGCAAAATCAATTTTTCTCCTTTCTCTCCTACCAAAAATACCGTCTCAGTAATTTAAAAACATTCTTGCGTCTTCGAATATATCCCATCTTTCAGTAAATATGAAATGAGTTCAGTGGATTTCTTTTCGTATTTTCCGTTTATGTGCTACTCTAGCTACTACTAGTACCGCGATGGCAACAACAAATAGAGTGATTAGAGGTAGTAGCAGTGTCGACCATGGAGAAACTCTTTGAGCCCAGTCGTATCCATTAGAAGTCATGTCAGCCCAAGTGGATGGTTTCAAGATACTTGCTGTAGAAGGCCAAATGTACCATCCTTTTTCTACGTCTCTATCAATAACGATGAATGCAATTCCAATGGTTTTATTTGTTCCGGAAATTATACCAAGCTTTGAATAAGTAATATTATATTCTAACTGCCAACCACTTGCCGTAGAACCAGCTTTAGCAGTCCAACCGGATATTTTGGTGGGAAACCAGCCTCCAGCAGTTACATTGTATTCTGTTTCGCCATCTTGGCGAGAAGAGGCAAACCACTTGTCGTCTGTTTGTAGTGATGTGTTTTGGTCATGGTCAACATCTAAGATGACAACGCAAGAATCACTTGCATTAGAGGTAACGTCGGGGATATCGAACCCAATATAAAGGTTGGTGCCATCTTGTTTAACATTAACTGTGGCATTGGCGGTGCTGGCAACGGAAATAGCGATCATGGCGGCGTCATTCCATTCACTAGGTTCGATTGAGCCATCAATCGTTGGGGTTAAACCAGACACTGCAACTATTTTATCCGTATGGGTATTTGATGTTGTTAACTCAAATGTTAGATATATTAAAGAGAGCAGGAGCATTCTGTTTATATTCATTTTCAGCTTCATTTGTGATGCAGCCCTAAAGTCTCACTTCATTAACAGTCACAATTATGGTGACGAGTATTGATAAAATTTATTGGTTAATCTCCTGCAGAGTTGCAGCATGTTCTGGAACAGAAATATAAACTTTTTTGGAATATCCAACAAAATGTAACCTAACATAAAATTCTTAGGGCACTCTTGAACGTATTAAGGCTAAAAATGGTGTTTTATGGATCCATTTCGCCGTAGTGTAACGCAACCGTGTATAGGTCTTCAATGTCGATTATTCCGTCGCTGTTTATGTCGCACCTCGGATCCCAGTCTGGGTGGGTTGGTGTCTGTCCGTAGTGTAGCGCAACTGTGTATAGGTCTTCGACGTCAGTTATTCCGTCGCCGTTTATGTCCCATGGTTTTGCTGTCACGTTATAGACTTGAATTACTGTTGAAGCTATGTGTGTTCTTCCGACGAAGTCAGTTATTTTTAGTGTGACTGTGTAGTTTGCAGGTTGGGTGTAGATGTGGGCTATTATTGGGTTTGCTGTGTTTATTATTGTTCCGTCTGAGAAGTTCCAGTTGTAGTTTGTTATTGGGCTGTAGTCGCCTAGAGTTCTGCTCCATCCCGGCTGAGAGTTTGTTGCGTTAAACGTTATTGTTTGGTTTACTCTGGGCTGTAAAGGTGTGTAGGTGAAGTTTGCTGTTGGCCCAAATTCTGGGTAGATGCTTATTGGTTTTGCTGTTGTGCTCCATAATCCTTCATTGTCCGTTACATTTAGTGTCGCAACATATTGGCCTGCGTTTATGTATTTGTGGGTTGCTGTGGGGTCAGGCGGGTTTGTGTAGTTTCCTTCCTTGATTATTTTCGGTGTTCCATCTCCGAAGCCCCACTCGTATCTTACTATTGTGTCGTTGAAGCCTTCGGCTGTTGATGACGACGCGTCGAATGTTACTGTCATGTTTTCGTATGGTGCGGCTGGCCAGTAGGCGAAGGAGGCTTGTGGTGGGTATCCTGAGGTGCTTTGAACGTTAAATGTGGCTGTCGTTGTAGCTTTCGCGGTGGGGCTGGCTTGGCTGGTGAGGTATAGTTTGTATTGTCCTTCTCGTGGGTCGGGTGGAAGCCGTATGTATGTGGAGAAGGCGCCGGGTGTTGTTTGTGGTGGTGGGGGTGGTAGCTCTGGATATTCCAGTAGACCTTGTTGGGTTCTGCTTATGCAGAAGTAGGCTGTTTTTTCTACAGCGTAGGCCATTCCTCCTCTTTTTGGCTCTCCGCTGTAAACGTTGCCGATTATCAGGGCTTTTCCTGAGCATGCCCACTCTTCTATGGATATGGAGAATCTCGGTGAAGCCTGTTGGAGTGGGTCTATCCTGCCGCTCCAGACGCCTGCTTGTAGAGGCACCATGTTTGCGTCGAAAACTGTTATTGTTGCGAGGACCTCTCTTTCGGTCGATTGCCAATTATCTATTGTCATTCCGGCTTGGATCAGTGTACCTATTTTTGCTGTGTTTATTGGTTTGCTGGCCATATCCATTAAGAATAGGTTTGTTATATTAACTGGCCACATTTCTGTTGGGTTTCCAATTGTTAGGGTTCTATAAGCGACTCGTCTGTCTCTTGGGTCTTCAGCTTGAATTATTACTACTAGGTCTGTGGCTGGTGATCCATCTTGGGTTATGTTTCCTTCTATTGTTACTTTTTGTCTTAGTAGGTAGGTTTCTTTGTCTGTCTTTGCTGTCATTATTAGTACGGGATCTGGTGTTGTGATTTTTGGATTATCTTGGTATCCTAAGCCTTCTGCTGGAGAGTTTAAATCGCTTAGAAGGGCTAGAAATGTTAGGAGGATGAGGAAGAGGGTAATAAATTTCAAAGTCATTTTTAGGATAAGCATTCTTGCACCTTCATTTGTGTTGTTAGATTCCAAAATTAATAAGTCTTCTGGAAAATAATTCTAGCACTCTTCTGAAAGGGACAAATTGCATTTGTTGTTTTAAACTCAAAAAAAAGAGGAGATGTAAGGGGGTATTGGTTTTACCACGGATATATGCAGATTTCTGGTAGTGTTTCGCTTAGTGGCCATCCTAGGCCGAATGTTGGACACCATGGTGCTCCGCCGACTGTTGGGTCTTTGTCATAAGCGCTTACGTATATCTTGGCGATTCCTGCGAAGGCCCACTTCGGAACGTGTATTGTTACTGATTCTGCGTATTCTTTCCAGTGGCAGAACTCCGCACCTTGAACAAATGTTTCTAAGTATGCGTAGCCGAAGCCGGTTTCAAGCTCGTCTTGTATCACTATTGCGAATAGCACTGGATAGCGTTGTTGTGCCTTAGATCTGAATTCAATCGTTATCTCCACATCTTCGCAGTGTTCGTAGCAGTATTTGTTTGTTGCGACGTTGGTGATTTCTACTAGGTAGTAGTAGTCGAACCAGAGTATGTCCGTTACTACCACGCTGCATATGTCCACGGTGGCTGTGACCCTGTACTTTCCGAAGTAGTCTTCTGGATTCACGCATGGCCATGGCATCTGGAACTTGATCCATGCCACGCCCACATCGTCTGTCCTGTTTGCGTACTTTCTAACGTGGAAAGCACGTCTGGGTACTGGTTGTTCTGGAGTCCACCCTTCTTGCTCAAAGGGCCCTTCTATTTCGAAGCCTACATCCTTTGATTGTACTGGCCAGTAGTTGTACGTTATATCTGCGAAGAGGTAGACTACTGATTGCGGTATCACGAGGTCCATGTTTCCGTCAGCTCCTTGTCCTCCGAAGGGTGCTGGGAATATTTTTGCTCCATAGCCGCGGTTCAATGCGCCGCCGTAAACGTCGATCATTCTTCCAGGTCTATTTACGCCTAACACTATTACTGTGCCGTTCACTGGAACGTCGGTTGGTATGAGTTTGCCATCTTTGGCAATGAGCTTTGATTTGACGAATTTCAGTGCGCAGGTCAGGTTTTCAGGCCAACATTCCTGGTCTAGTACTTTGAACGTTATTGTTGTTATTAGTCCGTCTTCTGGTGGCCTATCTCCCGGTAGTGGATACGGCCAGTCGCCCATAGGTACTGGTATTATAATCTCGCCTACCAGCACATGCGGTCCGTACACACCGTCTGCTTGTACTTTGCCGTAGAACCAAGTGGGTGGCGGCTCTGCTGTCTGGTTGTGGGAAGGTAGGTATGGTCCCTCTTGGATTTTTGTAACATTTAGTAGCAGTGGGCAGTATGTTAGCCTGTACTCGAGCCCTATTAGGTACCATGCATAGTCCAGGTTCTTGATCCAGATTTCAGCGGTGAATTCTTTGCCTATTACTGGTTCTGGTCCGAGGGTTATCACGTTTGAGGGTGAGAACTTTACTTCAAGCCATGGTCTAGGCAGAGTTAGTACACCGTTGATGGTGACAGTTGCCGGTACAGATGCTCTGGTTGGAATTTCACCCACGTGATCCATCAATTTGATGTCGCTGAAACTGATTGTGGTCACATTTACTACTGGGTAGTCTCCTTGGTAAATGACATGGAAGGTTACGTTGGCTGCTTTAACGTTACCAGACAACGATTTGCTCGTCTCAAGGTAGAAGACTATTTTTCCAGGCGTTGTCGTGTTATCCCAGCTGTGGGCTACATCGAAGGCTGTTTGGTTAGCCCCTACGTCCACAACCGTCAGCAACGCGGTGTTGTAATTCACTGTGAATGAGGCGTTCGTCAAGGCCCAGCTGAGATCCAGATCCTTAATGTATATGGTCTCTTTGAATTCTCCTAATGCTGTGCAATTCACGCGAGGTGGGTCTGGACCGAACGTGACGGAGGTTGGGTCAAGAGCCATGTATGGGTTAACTGTTGGTGGCGCCCAAGCCAGCTTGAATGGGATATCATAGAATGTAAACTGGTCATCAACACGGCCGCCAGTCTCGTCCAGGAGCTTCGACTCTGGCACCGGAAGCGTGGTGTCAAAGAAGATAGAGCTAACAATTTCCTCATACTTTCCTGGGAAGTCTAGGATTACAAATTCTATCCAACAGACACTTCCATAAGATATTTCTCCGGCTTTGGGGTTATCTGGTTCACCAGTGTCGGGAGCCAGCCAGCTTTCTCCCGGCAGCAGGTAATCGTGGTCTGCATCCCAACTACCCATGGAGAACTTTTTCTCAATCTTCCATACTCCTTCACTCTTGAACCATTGGCTAATTGGGGCGTTTGGACGCACCGGATGGTCTGGCGCCGTACGATCAGTGAGATCCCACCGTGTGAAGTTCAGAATGTTCTTGTCGTAGACTATAACAAATCCCCAAGCTCCAATGTAGTCGCCGGGCGTGATGCTGGTGAAGTTGACCCAGACTGTTATGTTGAACTTGTTACCTGTCGGCAATGTGGCTGTTGTGAAGGTTATGTTGCATGGGTCAAGGGAAATGGAGGTCAAAGGTGCCTCTATCCAAACTGCGTTGCCTGAATGAGGCTGTCGTGGGAAGCCAGCGTACACTGGGAATATGCCAAGCAAAAGTGCAGCGGTGAGCAAAGCTGTTAGAATCTTAGACTTATAGTTTAACATTTCTTTTCTCCCTTCTCCTTTTTCTGCAAGTTAAAATATGTAGAATCTCCTTTTAAGCATTCCGGAATTATCTTCTATATTCCCTGATGTCAATTTCAAGACTAAAGTAAAGCTGTAAACTCACTGCTAAAACTTCACTTTCCAACCAAAAATAAAAGGGGAGATGATGGATCGCGTGTTTTAAATTTACGGAGTCCAACCGTACGCCAACGCGATACTGTATATGTCTTCGATGTCGACTATGAAGTCAACGTTTATATCAGCTGCAGGGCTCCATCTCTCGTGTCCTGGCATCGCGCCGTAAGCCAGCGCAGCAGTATAGATGTCTTCGATGTCGACTATTAGGTCTGGAATCCGCTCATACTTGGGAGTTGCTGGTGGACAAGGCTTAAACAGCAGACCGCCGAAGTCAACTCTCAGCGTGACAATCATGAACTCTTTGTAGGTTATCTTCGTGCAGTAGAATGGATTAGCTGCTGGAGGAACTGTAATCCATGTCGTGCCGTCGAAGTATCTACAGCTGTCGATGTGTAAGTCGACTTTTACGTAGTACCATCCGGGACTCAAGACCAAGCCCGTGTACTTTTCAGTTATCACTTGCGAGCGGTTAGCCGCCCACCTTACGTTTGTTGCCAGAGTCCTGTTGAGGACGTAACTTTCCTGGTCGTTGGGGCATCCCGCACCAGTCCACTTCCACAGAGTGACGTTCTTTGTTCCGTCGAGTTCTGTCTGCGGGAACACGTTCTCTTTTTTGGGACCGGTTTCGTATACGTATTTGTTGTGGATGTACACCGTGACGTTCACAGTTATATTTGTCTCGGGTAAAACTAGCCAGTGGGCGTTGCCTAAGGTGTTTTTGCTTTCTTGCTTTGTCCATATGTTGATTGGGTTTCTGTACTGGAAGAACTTCTCGTTCCTGTCGAGCCATATGCTGTCTCCCACTTTCACAGAGGCTGTGCTTCTAATGTTCCATGGTCCGCTGCCAACAGCGGGCTGGTTAAATGGTGCCGTTGGATCGCCAGTTGATGCTATGGGCTTCCAGATGTGTTCTGGTAAGACATAGTTGAAGCCTGTCATTGAGTGCAGACCGAAGACAGGGGCGAAAACGTCCAGGTAGACGATTACCGTCCACGGGTCGGGTGCAGCAATTGAGATCATGTCTGCGATTGAGCCGTACCAGTAAGGCATCGGCAACTTTCTAGTGTAGAGTATGTTGCTTATCGATCCGGGAACAAGTCTGTTGCCCCACGTGAAAACGAAGTCGCTGGCCGTGATTGGCACACCGTCCGACCAGTGCATGTCGTGGCGCAGGTGGAAGGTGAATTTGCTGCATATGCCGAGTCCCAGTCCGGAGGCGTCCCATGTGTCCACGTCCCAGCTCGAAGCCAACATACTAACGTCTATAGCGGGCACGTATGGGTCGGTTGTTAGTGCAGTGAGGTAAGCCTTGTTCAGGACGTACCAGTCCCAGACCCACTCGGCGTAGACTGGGTTGAGGGACATGGTTGGCTGGCGGAATCCCCACCTTATCGTCATTGTTCCGTCGCCGAAGGTATCTCCTGAGGTGTGCATGTTGTAGAAGCTCCACCAGCTCCAGACGCCTAAGCCCTTCTCGTTGACGACACCCTTCCATGGTTTGCCATGATAAGCGGTTTCAGGTCCGGTGTACGTTCTGCTGAATGCCGTGAAGCTCCTTGAGGCCCAGACGGGTGAGCCAACAACGTAGTAGGCCATCGCCTCCTGCGACTTCCGACTGCAGTTGATCGCCCTCTCGGGAGTGGGTGCAATCATCATTTCGCTTGACCAGTAGTTCTGCGGGTTCTTCCAGACCTTGTCGCCTGCGTTCCATGTCTTGAAGTAGTCGCTCAGGTCTATGTCGTAGGACGAGGCCCAGTCCACCGGTACCTTCAGTCCTGGAACGTTGGTGTAGTTGTATTGCCAGCCGTTGTATGGGACAGTTATCTGTGCGTAGTCTCCTGGGTAGTAGGCGTAGTTCAGGGGTCTTCCAGGGTGGTAGTAGTTGTTTATGTGGAACAGGTAGTACAGGTGGTCTGGGTCGATCGTCAGTCCCCAGCCTCCAGTGTACATGTGATGCTTCTTTTTGTCCATGAACTCCACTCTAGCACCAGCAGATAACATACGAAGCAGGTTCACAGACAGGCCTAAGCCAGCCGGAGGAGCGTCGGTCAGTTTCTTGTACAGATCCTCCCCAAACAACTTTCGGTATGTGTGGTCTTCCCTTATGACCAGGTCAATTGTGAAGGCGACGCCACCCTTGGTTCTCACGCCGGCAACCATCGTGTAGCCGTGTTCGTCTAGGAACTTGTTGCCTAAGGCTATGTCAGCTGACCCGTCTCCTTTTGCATATGTCAACTCTTTCAAGGCGCCAGCCGGATTGAGCTCCGGGTGGCCATAGCCGGTGTAGGGCGGGTCGTTCACAACCGTGTATAAGGGTGCACCCAACAGGGGTAATTTGCCACCGCTCACGATCGATTCAACAACGTATTTTCTGTCAATGCACGATGCCACAGCGCGCCTAAGCCAAATGTCAGCCATCGGATTGCCGAAGGGCGCGGTGTAAGCCGGATTCGGTCCTACGTCCGCACCTACGTCAGCGCCTACCTGATAGTAGAGTCGAGTCTCGTTGTTCATCCTTATGTCCAAGAGGAACATTCCGAATTCTGGACCGGTGTCCACAACGGCTATGGACGCGTTTAGTGGCGCGTCGCGCCACGGCACGTAATGCGCCTCGTCAACAGGCCAGTCCGTCACATCGAGTTTCCCCATCTCGAGCGCTGTGAACTCGGCGAGCTCATCAGCGTACAAGGTGATTTGTACCATGTCAGCCCTCGGACCAAAATTCTCAGTCAGATTGTCAGTCTGAGGACTGTAAATCGAAGTGTTATAGTATTCCCAAGCCTTCACTGGAACAGAGACAAGCATCAACAGCATCAGGGTTACAATAGCCAAAGTCATCAAAACTGTTTTTTCTCGCATTTTCCTCTCTCCTCTTTATAGCACTTATAAAATCGAGCACACCACTATTAAAGTCTTATGGAAAATAGTTACAGTAGTGAAATAAACATTAAAACGTTCCTAACGGCGAACCCTAAGCCTAGGATTTAACACCTCATCAAGGGCGAAACCGAGCAAAACAAACGCAACACATAACAGTGCAATGGATATACCTGGCGGAAGAACCCACCACAGCTTCAAAACGGCATTATGCTGCTGCATCTCAGAAAGCATCCTACCCCAAGACATCCTGTTTGGGTCAGAAAAGCCAAGCCAGCTCAAAGCAGCTTCAGACATTATGGCTCCAGGAACGGTCGTAGCCAAAGTAACATAGACCAGACCCATCACATTCGGAAGGACATGTCTAAAAACAATATACCTTGTTCCTGCACCAGACGCCTTAGCTGACTCTATAAACGCTCGCTCTCTAAGAGATAACACTTGTGATCTAATCAGCTTGGCAAACCCCATCCAACCAAGCAAACCAAGTAATATTATCAGATTTTCAATAGATGCGCCAAGAACAGCGAACAACACAATTAACAATGGAAGTCCAGGCAGAACAAGTAAAATATCCGATACCCTCATCGTAAATTCGTCGACGAATTTTCCCATATAACCAGCAGCAAGACCAACAATGAGACCAATACCAACACTCAACACCGCAGTAAGCAACCCAACATAAAGCGATACACGAGCGCCAGAAATAAGCTGACCAAGAAGATCTCTTCCAAAAAAGTCTGTACCGAGCATCCCCCAACAAGTTCCTAACAAATTCAACTTGATGTTGTCCAAACGCACTTCGATCTCAGCGTTCTCAGTCCCATTATAACAATCAAAAAGCAATATTTCTACACCAAATCTGTAACGCCCAGCGCTGTAAAATATTCTATCGGCCTCAATCAATGGGGAAGCAACTCCCCATTCATTCGTTACAACAAAGAAGCCAGACTTATTAAACAAACTTGAGGGGTAAGTGGCAGTAGGCCACAGTGTGTTGCAGCCTCCATCCTTTTCGACAAAAAGCGACAACTTTCCATAAACATCATACACATCAACCTCTATTATATCATAATCAGACTTCACTATATCCCACTCACGCCTATATTCACGATGCACAGTTCCATTAATAAACATGGTTCCCTCCGCCCTTCCGCTTCCCGGAGGCCCCAAATATGGATATTCAAACTCCTTGTACAACCTCATACTGATGTTTCCATAAGTTAGGGAACCACTTCTTTTAAAAGAAATGACAACGCAACCGTCACCAGTTCCAGGAGGATAACCTCCTTCTCCGTCGTATCTCACCTCAACCGCAGAGCCTACGTCTGGGGATACCGAAAAATTCCATTCCCCATAAGGCCATCTCCAATTGGAGATGGAAAAAGATGAGTCATTAACCACTATAACATTTTCACTCAAAGTCGGCTGACCGCCCAACGCAACAGGCAGAGTTCTCAACCAACTGGGAGCTGCCAGACTAGAAGCCAATGGCACATTTGCTCTTCCAGGAATCTCTCCTAACTGGGTATACGGTGTCAAATACGGACCAAACAAAGCCACAAAAACAAAAAATCCGATTATACCCAAACCAATCGCACCACGTTTATTTCGAAGGAACATCTTCAGGAAATTCAAAAAACGCTTCGCAGCAAAGGAGACGCCCTTTCTCTTGAGCGACATTTTAATCAACCATAATGAATTCTTGGATCCAAGACTCCGTAAAGTAAGTCAGCTATAAAAATTGCCACGATCATAGCCAGAGCTAACACGTAAAATATCGCCATCAAAACAGGATAATTACATGTAACTATCGCATCATAAGTCCATGTACCTAAACCAGGCCAAGAAAAAACAGTTTCCGTTATAATAGCTCCTCCAAGAATGCTTCCAAAATATAGAGCAACTTGCGTAACAATGGGTAATGAAGCATTTTTCAACGCATGCTTGAACAAAACGGTCGTTTCGTCAACTCCCTTTGCCCTTGCTGTGACAACATAATCTTCTGTAAGCGTTTCTATCATTACAACTCGGGTGAGCAACAGAAACGCCCCATACTGAAATAGTGTAAGGGTAAGTATGGGTAGAAACGAATGACTAAAGTAGCCAGCAAAAAACCTCAGCGTCTCACTAGGATTAACAAAAATCATAATGCTTAAAGCACCTGAAGACTGGCTGTTTATGGTTAAAGGCTTTGGAAAACTTATAGTAGCGGACCCCCATTCCATAGGATAGGGTAAAGCATGGGGTAGCCATCTCAAACCCACAGCGAACACCAATATCAAAACAAGTCCAATCCAGAATGTCGGGAGAGACATGAGCACTAACGAGCCGACAACCTGTGATCCGTCAAACAGCCCTCCTCTCCTATGAGCTACGAGAACACCCAAAAAAACCCCTAAAAGTGCAGCAAAGAGCGTAGAACCCCCAAGCAAATATAGTGTCCAAGGAAGCCGAATCGTCATCTCTTCTCCAACAGACCCCATAGATCTTACCGATACACCAAACTCCCAATGTAAAAGGTTAGTAATATATTTGAGAAGCCTCACCCAGTGTGGGTCATAATAACCCCAAAACTGCTTTATTTGCTCCTCTTGTTCACGTGTAAAGCGTATAGGATTTGCAAAAAGCGTATATGGGTCACCAGGCATCGCGAAGAATATAAAGTAATTCAAACATATGACTATGATAACAAGTATAAAAGAATAAACCAGCCTCTTCGCAATGTAACTACGCAGTCCCATCACAAATCAACCTAACACATTTTCGAAAATAGCTCCAACGCGTATTTAAGCTTTCGCTCAACTCATTCCCCAATGGTTTTTCTCTCCACCTGAATATCAGCAACGGCATTTTCCATATAAGCCCAAAAATTCCTCTCAAGAGTTTCAAAAAACTCCAGCCATCTAACTTCTCGACGAACAACGGAACCTAACCCGAACAGAGAAATTAAAGGCCCTAGAATTGCTAATTCACGTCCATATCCCTTAAAAGAGAATCCAACGGTGAAATCATCCGGTTGACCAAATACTTTTACAGACACGCTTTTTGGGTTTCCCTCAACAGATTTAACAGCCGAAACCAACCATCCATCTTTCAACTTGTCAATTCTAGTTTTAAACCCGTTAAATTCGAAAAATAACTGCACACGCTCTATCAACGAACCCAAATTAACACCCTTGTCAACCCACCGAAACATCATTTGAATCTCACCTACAAATTAATTCAGTTCCGGGAACTTATTAAATTAATTTCAAAGAAAGCTTCACCTATATTCACAGTTTTCTATATTCAGGGCAAAGGTTAAATATACTAAAATTATCCTTAAAGCGTCAAGAAAGCTTCAAACGTGTAAAGGAGAACGACATACCTATATGCCTCTGCCAATACTGGAAGTCCAAAATCTATACACCTATTATAAAATTTTACGGGGATGGGTGAAAGCCGTAGACGGAGTCAGCTTTAAAGTGGAAAGAGGAAAGGCTTTTGGGTTAGCTGGTGAATCAGGATGCGGCAAAACAACAGCCGCACTTTCAATACTTAAAATATTGCCTCCCGGAGGCAAAATAATAGAAGGAAAAATACTGTTTGATGATTTAGACATTGTCAATATGGAAGAAGTTGAGATGAGAGAGAGAATAAGGTGGAAAGGAATATCCATAGTATTTCAAGGCGCAATGAACGCCCTCAACCCTGTTTTTAAAATAGTTGATCAAATCGTCGAAGCAATATTCACTCATGAGCCAGATATCAGTAGATCAGAGGCAGTTGAAAGAGCCAAAAAACTCTTTGAATTGGTCGGAGTAGAGCCGTCTAGAATTGAAAACTTCCCCCACGAGTTCAGCGGAGGAATGAAACAGCGTGCGATGATTGCTATGGCTCTAGCTTGCAATCCAAAACTACTAATAGCTGATGAACCAGGTACCGCCCTAGATGTCATTGTCCAAGCTCAAGTGTTAAAACTTATGAGACAACTAAAGGAACGATTAAACCTCTCCATGATGCTGATAAGCCACGATTTATCAATATTATCAGAAGTATGTGATGACATTGCTATTATGTATGGAGGCAAAATTGTAGAATGTGGAGACATCTATAGCCTATACAAAGAACCTTTGCATCCCTATGCTCAAGGCTTGCTGGGATCCTTCCCAAGCATTAAGGTTGCCAGGACACGCATGATTTCTATACCTGGCACCCCACCAGATCTCCTTAATCCCCCCTTAGGATGTAGATTTCACCCTAGATGTTCTTATGCGATGGATATATGCAAGAAAAATGATCCTTCATTTCTTCCAGTCAAAGCTGGACATTTAGTAGCTTGTCACCTACATCAAAAAGCGTGAGAAGAAGAATGGATGAAATCATAATAAAGGTTATTGAGTTAAAAAAATATTTTCCCTTATCCTTGGGATTCCTTAGGTCTATCATTTCAAAAAATCCTCCCGTTGTAAAGGCTGTAGATGGAATAAGTTTCGACATTAGAAAGGGAGAAATATTTGGTCTTGCAGGGGAAAGCGGCAGCGGAAAAACTACGACAGGAAGATTAATAATAAGATTAGTGGAACCTACAAGTGGTAAAGTTTATTTTTATGATAAAGAGATTACAAGGATATCAGAAAAAGGATTCAAAGAATACCGCAAGAAAATGCAGATAATTTTCCAAGACCCCTATGAATCCCTAAACCCAAAGATGACTATTCAAGATATAGTCGCTGAACCATTGCGGGTTCAAGGACTGAAGAATGAAGATGAGATTTTTAAAAGTGTTGATCAAAGCCTAGAAGATGTTGAATTAATTCCGCCGGAGGAGTTTCTTTACAGATTTCCACATGAACTTAGCGGAGGTCAACGACAAAGGGTTGCCATCGCAAGGGCTCTGGTACTCCGGCCAGAATTCATAGTGGCTGATGAACCCGTATCCATGCTAGATGCGTCCATCAGAGCTGAAATCCTAAATCTAATGATTGATCTTGCAGAGAAATACAAAGTTTCTTTTCTATATATCACCCATGACCTAGCCCTAGCTCGACATATGTGCAACCGCTTGGCTGTAATGTATTTGGGCAAGATAGTAGAAAGAGGACCAGTCGATGAAATCATCCAAAATCCTTTGCACCCATACACTAAAGCTTTAATGGAAGCTGTTCCGATTCCAGATCCCACATCAAGGCGTGTTGAAGTGGTAATTAAAGGAGAGATACCAAGTCCCGTCAATCCACCTTCCGGTTGTCGTTTCCATACTCGTTGCCCAGTTATTATGAGAGATATATGCCGTAAAAAAGAACCAGAATTAGTGAGTAAAGGCAAGGAACACTATGTCGCATGTCATTTGTACTCTTAATGATATAAAGGGGGGAAACATACGAAATTCGTGAAAAATAAATGGGTTTACATATTTCTTTTAATGTTAATCGCGATAATTCTTTCGGCTGCAGCGGTTTTCTTACCATGGTGGTCTATTAACGCGTCTCCAGAAGCAAGTGCACTCTTAGATTCGCAGATCAAAACAGAATATCATCTTCTCCAAACTATGACTGCAACCAAAACCATAGAAAATGAAACACAAGTGACAACCATTTCATTTAACAATTTAACAGAAAATCAGGAGAACCTTACAGAATTATCATTTTGGTTCAACGTTGCGCATATTATTACTATCTCGGGTTTAGGATTCTCATGTTTAATGCTAATCATGGTTGTTTTGGCAAGCTCTGGCAGATTTTTCCATCGCTACATGACACTCATCGGGTACATTGCTGCAATACTGCTGTTTGCTGCGCCCATCGTCTTAATGGCAAACTTTTCAGTGGCTATATCTAAACTTCCAAAGTTAACCCCAGTGGACATCCCCACAACTTGGCCGCTCGTAAGCCCAAAGGACATCGGTAATTTTTGGGGCGCCATAAAAATGCAAACAAAATTTAATCTTCCAGAATGGACTAATGGTGGAGACTTCTGGGTTTGGGGAGGAGGTGCCGGATGGTATCTTATATTTGCAGCTGCGTTGTTAATGTTCTTGGCTTCAGCGATAGTCCGGTCTGTTGTCAAGAAGGAAACTACAGAAAGACATTTAACAGCTGAAGAGAAGCCTATATTTGCGTTTTTATCATCCCTAATTGGCGGAGCTTTGATGTTTATCAATGGATTATTGGTTGGGATTAACAAAGGACCGTTAATACTCTCAACCTCTAGTATTTCCTCTCCACAAGAAATCGTAAATCCCACTTCACCATTTTGGGCTAAAGTGTCCTTCGGCTTTCGAGGATGGGTTGAAGGCCCATGGACACTTGTTTGGTTAATATTCGCATCAATCATTCTATATTGTTCAATAAAACTTTACATGGAACCTCTCCGCCGTAAGATATTATGCTTTTTAATACTTTTACTCTCAATTTTAAGCATTTCTTGCGGGGGAGGCTTCATAATAGGTTTAGTGCTTGCGGTGATTGGAGGAACAATTGGTTTTGAATGGCCAACGCCTCCAAGGGAAACTTTTTTAGGCAAGATAATTCGAGCAGCTAGACTAGATACCACACTTTACAGAAGTTTCAATGAAAATCCTCATTCCTTGAGACATGCAACTTATGCCCTTATCCTTGTAAATATTTTAAGCGGGTTGGGCGGTGGACTTTATGCTTTCTCTACCGAAAAAATTGTTAATGCACAGTCACTCAATCCTGCATTTCGAATTTTAATACTGGGCGAAGCTGTTCTAGATATGTCCATTCTCGCGCCAGCAGTGATCAACATTGGGTTAGCGATGTTAAAATGGATCACACTATCGCTAATCCTTTATTTAGTATGTACATTATCCCTTCGAGGCAAAACTAATCTCGAGAAAATTGCGACATTAGTCGCCTTGGCCTATGTGCCAGTGGGCCTACAATTCTTCACGCCATTTATGTTAATGAGTAAACCATATTTGACGCTTGCATGGCCATTCACTATCTATTTGTTCACAAATTTATGGATGATTCTTGTTCTGATCGCGGCAATGCAGCAAGTATTGGAAACTTCCTTTGGTAAAGCTCTGGGAATAGTTAGCTTAGGTGGAGCGTTCTATTTGTGGATAAATCAAACATTCTTTATGACTTTGGATGTCCCGTACAGTATTAAATTCTTCATACAACCAGAACCCGTATTCCTCGCGATGTTAGCTTGCTTAGTACTTCTTGCAATGTTGTTTGGAGTATTCAAAAAGCGATGATCTTGAACTCAAAAGTCATTTTTTCTTCTCTTCCGCTTGTCGCTTAGAGATTAACCAATCTTTATAGCCCGCGACTACACCCCATCCAATAATTATTGCAATCGTCACCATCATTCTTACTGTAGGTGGCAAATTCAAAACTAAAAAAATTATCGCCAAGGGAAGAACAAGCACTAAAATAACAGCTATAACGATTATCCAAAACCACTTCTCTTTGACAACCCACATCAAATTATCACCCTTAACTGTTAAATGAATACTTTTCTTATATTAGCGTATCTATTGTAATCTGTGCATCGTCAACGAATAGAAAAAAGGTTATTAACTCCATTAAAGCTAATCTCGTGAGGAAAGATCTGTGAAGAAACTTTTCTTTACCGTTGGAGTCGTTTTTCTTCTCATCGGTGTGGTTCTTTCTCTAAACTATAATTCAGAGAAGCTCATGAGAAAAATTGAAATTGCTGCTAACGCAGAGGACGCTTGGGAAGTTTCAGGTTATCTTCAGGCAGGAGATAAAATACGCATTATATGTCATCCTGGAAAAAACTGGGAAAAGCCTGTGTTCGAAGAACCTGACGACTATACACCGGTTTCTCATAGGCATATTTGGTTTGAAATAGTTGATGCCAACGGTAAAATAACTGAATACAACACTGCTTGGACAATTTATGAATCTGGAGGAGGACAAATTCCATTTTCACGATGTTTTGTTAACTGGACTGTTCGGGACGGAATAGAGGTGGAACAACAGTATCCAACATATGTTGGTGGAACCGTAAAACTTAACGGCATATACACAGCAAGGATAGCTCGCGACGAGTACGGCAAGCCATTTTTTGAACCATCTCCCATAGAAGAACCAGAAGCACCTACCTATTTTGCTATAGAAAAAGAATATCCTGTGGTAGTTTATCCCTATACTTATTTTCTGCCAATTGGGATCTCATTTAGCACTATGGGTATTGTCTTATCGACATGGGCGGCAAGAAGCCGGAAGCGAAGAAAACGTTCTTTCTCTAAGTAGTTTAATTGACTCGGTAACAACAGTTACTTGAAGCTGTAAGCTTTGCTTGTTTTCTTTCGCAGAAGCTATTAATATTTGGTGTTAAGAATTATCTTTAAATGAAAAGCCAAAATACCGTCCTTAAAAAGGAAGTAGGGGAGTGAAGGAAAATTTCGTCTTAAGCTCAATGTCATATTTATTTTTCGATGGTGGAAAGCGTCAATGTTGAATCTTTGATAGGAATGTAGGAACCCTCCGAACTAATTAAACATGTCTTAAGGAACATTTCATTCAAAACTATTCTCGGCTCTTTATAGTCGTTCACAAAATATCCAAAAAGGATAGTTGTTAATCTTTCGCTACCGCTAACGCTTTTTCCAGGAACGTTTCCGCAAAGGGAGCCTCCTAATAGTAGTATGCCATCACCAATGTCTGTTGCATTTAAGAAGAACGGAAAACCGGTTCCCAGAAAACCTTCTGAAACTGTTTTTAAAACTTTTATTTCACTTGAGTTAAACGTTATAACAACTTGCCATGCATATAAATCCTTAACGTTGTTGATGTCAAGTGCCATTGTAAAGTCTCCTAGAATCACTGGTTCTTGGTGTGTTTCTTTAGGTATAAGAAAGGTCGCCAAGACATACCCCGATGCAGATGAGAACAGCAAGAAAGCAAGCAACACTAAGCCTGTTCTCATCCTTTTATCGTGGATGACCTTCGAGAATCCTTTCATAAAGTTTCCACCACTTTCCTCCGAATGAAAAACTCCATTTAAATTATAGATGCCGCCGTTTTTAACAAGGATGCCTTTTTCGCACAGCTCTTTAAGCCTTAGACTTAAGGTTTTTCGTGAAAGCTTTGTAATGTGTAATAGGTCAGTAAAGGTTCTTGGTCCTTTTTTAGTTGCGCTCTCAATTAAGTTAAAGTCTATCCCTTTACGATTTTCCAAATTTATTGTCATTCCACAATTTGGACACATAATTTGAGGCATATGCATCTCCGTATAGTAAGGTGGAGAAAAGCCTGATATAAGGGTTAGTGTAAAAGAAACCACCTGTTTAAGCCTGTCTCCTTTCAGCTGAAAGCTTCAGTTTTTATGAAACCACTACTTAGAGAGTAGCGCCGAACAAGGTATGCTTACACGATGTAGCGTCATGCGGTCGATGTGTTTACGGGAATTTCCAGAGAAATATTACCAATAAAAAAAATGGGGGGTGATTTTGTTTAATTTTAGCAGGCAAATCCGTAGTATAGGGCTATTGTGTATATGTCTTCTATGTCGATTATTCCGTCGGAGTTCAAATCCATGTCTGGGTCCCACAATTCATGGCCCGGATAGGATCCGTATGCTATGGCGGCAGCATATATGTCCTCTATGTCAACTATGCCGTCTCCGTTTGTGTCGCCTAAGATTCTGACTTTTACTTTGCCATCGGTGAAAGTGTTGTCTGCTGGGTCGTTGTCTGGCGGTATTATTGTTGCAACTGCTGTTAGTGTGTAGTTGTGGCAGTATTCCACGCCTGTGGTGTCCCATACGAAAATGAGTGTTTGACTTTCTCCTGGGATCAGGTTTATGATTTGTGTGCCTATTATTTTGTTGGCTGTTATGTTGTAGTAGAGGATAACTGTCACAGTTTCAGGGAAGTCTCCTTTGTTTAGGACTGTGACGTTAATGGATGCCGTGTGTCCTTGGTAGACCCATGTGCGGTCCGCGACAACGTCTGTCACTGCAATGTCGTGTACGCGGGTCACGTAGTTGCCAGTTACACTTCCCGAGCCAGTGACGGTGATTGAACCTGACTGTAACGAAGACAGACCGTTTGTGGAGTTCCAAACGTACTGCTTCGCACCTGGAGGGACAACTAATGGCGACTGGAATGCAAAATTGTGGGTTGAGTCGCTGTCATACCAGAATGAGACAGCAAGGGTGCTAACACCATAGTCCGCTCCATCTATGACAACTACGGTACCGGTAAAGTCAGAGCCAACACCAGTCTGATCAAATGTAATGTTGTACTGGGTCACGTAGTTCGCTGTCACGGTCTTTGCCTTGTCCATGTAGACGGTTGTGGAAGTTAATGATGGATTAGTTATTTCACTTATGTCGCCAGTTGTCCATCCGTTGAACCGATATCGAGAAGAACCAGTCACTATGTCTTCGTACTGAGCGGTTGATATGGGAGCGTAGGTTCCAGCGTCATACCAATCTTCTCCGGTTGGAGCGTTAACGCCTGGAGGACTCGTAGCCAAAGTCAAATGGTACTGGGTCACATAGTTGCCTGTTACTGTCACTGGGCTTGTCACTGTTATTGGTGAGGCTGGGTCTGTTACGCTGTTGAGCCTGAACCGCTTGCCAGAATCGCTGCTTGAAACAATGCTTTCGTAGTTGTAGCTGACTGAGGTGCCGTTGTCAACCCACATGCTAAAGGGTAAGTCATCATAGGTCTTAGCTGAACCGTCCACCGTGACAACCGTTCCGATGGCCGTTCCGTCCAGACCGGTCTGGATAAAGGTAACAAGATACTGAGTCACGTAGTAGGCGGTTGCTATGTGGGGGGCGTTCATGTGTATGTCAATTGGGTTAACTCCAATACCCTGTGATGCTCCATCGACGTCCCAGTAGCTAAACCTGTAGCGAACGCCATTCAGACCTGCCTCGCTTGGAACGTATTGGGGCGCTGTCAACCTAACCCATGTGCAATTGTCGTACCAATCTGCGCCAGGTATTGGTGGAAGCGTTGATGGGTCGGTAACCACATCTAAATAGTATTGAATCTTCCAGTTGGCGACTGCAGTCTTAGGCCCATCCATGTAAATCGAGGCGCTTAGACCAGTTCCAGAAGCGTCGCCACTCCAGCCTGTGAAAACAGCTCGCACTTTTGCAGTAATATCTACCATTCCGGTGGCTAATGTTGCATATGCAGTTGAACCCGAATCATACCAGCCCATGCCTCCAGGCGTGTCATATGGTGAAATTACAGTCAAACAGTACTGGGTCTTGTAGACTAGCGTGATGGTTTTGGCATCGGTCATGGTAACGCTGGAAGATGGAGCATAATAGTCAAACTTGTATCTTATGCCGTATCCATCGTTGATAATGTCTTGAGGGTTGCTAACAGTCACGGCTGTACCCGCATCAGCCCAGTCACTCCACGTTGTTGTCTGCCCTACTAAATTGTAGAGAGTTCCACATTTAGTGTATGTGACATCGAATGTTCCGCTCACAGCCTCTGGTGGACTTGCAGTGACAGTAATCTTGTATTGGGTCTTGTAGTAGCCTGTGACCGACGCGTTTATACAAGGAACGGTTATTGTTCCACTCTGATCGGTGGACAAGCCTGCCGTAGATGCCCACACGTATTGTTTGTCCGTGCTTACGACTAGCGGTGAACCGTAGGCAAAAGTGTGGGTCGAGCCAGTAATCCATTTGAAGTTTTTTGGAAGATCACCAACACCATATCCAGTGCCGTCAACGGTTAGAACTGTTCCAGTGAAATCAGAGCCTACGCCAACCTGATCAAAGGTTACAAATCCAAGCCAAGGATTGAAATTGACGTTGTCACTGACGTTGTTGCCGAGACCGGCTGGGTTAAGTGTCGGATGATAGGGACCGCTTGCGTCGCCCCACCAGTTAAAGCGGGCATCGAGGGTTCCGGTGCCCAGGTTCTTCGCTCCGTAGAGCTCGTTGCCAAATATGTTGTTGTAGTTTACCGCGAAGGCAGTTGCATCGACTGGGTAGGTGACGCCAGCATAGATCTCGCCAGTGATATATATGCCTGCCTTGTTGTTGATAATGTCATTATATGTCACCTGAATGTTGCTGAAGATCCCCCAAGGCTCACCGGGAAAGCGCCAATTCACTGCCGCGATTGCAGCACTATAGCCGCCGGAGCAGATGTTCTCCGTGATGATGTTGCCGCTGCTTGCTCTGCCGTATCCTGTGTCGACTCGAATCGCATTGCCGCTTCCTGACAAGGTATTGCCCTCGATAATGTTGGCCGTGCCACCCCAGAGTCTGATCCCAATGGTGCGGCTGAAGAGGTTGTTGTATCTAACGATGTTGCCGCTGTAAGAACCTAGGCTATCACTCAGTCCGATTCCCTCCGTCGAACTGCCCGAAATTGTGTTGCCTTCGATGATGTTGTCGCTGGAGCCGTCGAGCCATATTCCTTCTCCTACTGTATACATGTAGATGGTGTTGTCCTTGATGATATTATTGCTCGAGGTAAGGAGCCAGATTCCCTGTTCAAAGTTCTCTATGGTGCCGCCCTTGACGGTTACCCCTGTTCTACCATTTAGTTTAATGCCGATATGTCCTGTTTTATCACCAGTTATCGTGTGACCAGCCAGATCCAATGTAACGGAATCCGCGTCTATATGAAAACCATCACAACCAATGAACTTGTAATCATCTGTTAAAGTAAAGTCTGTGGTAATGGAAATTGGAACATTAGAAGTAATTAATGCTTTTACAGGTGTTATGTATTTACAGGTGTTATGTTGAACGCCACGGTCAACATGCTTGCTAGAAACATTAGAAGCATCAACACTGCTACTAGTTTGTTTTTCATTTTTCCTTTCTCCTCATATTTTTAAGCATAGCCTGAACAGCTATGCGGCATGTATATCTTCTATCTTCTCTTTTAAATTTTGTGAAACTTCCTTCTAGATCACTGGATGAAAGCAAGAGCAAATCATGAAACTTTTCCAACTCCATCTGAAAATATTACATATGTTGCCATTCGATTTGTAAGTAGATAATGGATCATTGGTTAACTCGCCTAGTTGCTCCTTAGTGATTTTCTTTTTCTCCTGCTCTTTTTTGGTATGTTTATCGTGGCGCACAACCCGCACAGATTAGTCTGGCTACCTACACTAAGCATAACAAAAAGAGGGAAAGGAGAAATGAATTCAGAATCGAATTCACAAAATGACTGCCTAAGACTAAAACTCGAACTCTGATTGGTGATTTAATTGATGCTATTTGTACTAACACTTGTGTTTTGGCTTTTCTTCAAAAATTCAACTTTCTTCATACAATTCCTTTTCATTACCATGTAGGCTTTTGGTGAGAACAGATGATAGGATAACAGTGGGAGAAAGGAGAAAGCAAATAAGTTTTCCGATTCATCTGTTCTCATTTCCAACCTACCCCTAAACGAAAAACATTCAAATTAACGGCATAAACAATCCTGGTCTTATTTGTATCACTGAAGCAAACCTCTAAAACATCACATATAATTTCAATCTCGCCCCTTCGATAACCTGCCATATTAGCACCGTTTTACCGGGTTTAGCATCAATGTCACACCTATGTTGCGACTTTGGAATATAAGATTTGTGAAAGCCTTGAGGGTGGAAACAATCGCTGGCGTTATTTATTATCAGCTATACCATCCTCTAGAGCCGCTTAGAATCCATTGCACCCAACTTCCATAGGTGCCAAAGGACTGGTATTACCTAAAACTATGTCGCGTGCGCATCCATATGCCTGTAAGAAGTATGAGAAGGTGAAGGAAAAAGGATACCGTTCTATAAATAAACGGCTTTAAGAATATAGGGTTTCGCAACAATGTGGAATGAACAGGTTGCAGAGAACTAAGATTGGCTAAGGCAAGCGAAGAAAGCCTTCAACACGCAATGAAAAGCATAAAACGGCGAAGATTGCTAGTGGAGTTGCTTTTCGGCTCAGTAAGCTGCGGAAACAGGCACTATGTTCCTATAAGGTATCCAAACTTCCATCCTGAAGGGCACCACTCGATTATTACACAAAAAAGGACGCACAGGAGGCTGTGAACATTGCGGCTGAAATCATTCGGTTCTGTGAGGATAAGGTACGCTCCATCGAAAGAAAGGGTTGAAAAAATCCTTTTGCGATATTTAAAAGCCTAGGGGATAAACTCGATTTGAAATTAGGCATCTTATTTGGTTAATATGCTAAATAACGGATAAGATCAGGCTAAAGAAGTAGACACGGAAACCATATTCAACTGAAACGTATTAGCCTTCGGTCATGCCAATATCTATCAAGATCACTATTCCGCAATTTTCTTGAGTTGCCTCTTATACATTTCAACGATTTCTTCTAAAGTTGTTGCATCTTCAGCCGCTTTATCAAGCCTATAGTTGCCTGTGAAGCGTGGAAAACGGATCGCCAACCCGCTTCCTTTCCTTATGGCGTCCATAGCACATGTATGAATTGGGCTTAATGTTATTTCCGCGCCTAAGATTTCAAGCACAACAACTGGTTCAAACCATACATCCGCTTCAAGTGCTGAATTTACTCTTGAATGCCTATGCTGTATAACGTGCTTTTTCATCATTTTCGGCATTTTCTCTAAATCCGCATCTGTAAAGCCTGTTCCGCACTTAGTAACAGTTTCGAAAGTGTCGTTTTCTGGGTTGTAGGCTGCTAGGAGAAGGGCGCCGTAGGTTCCTGCTCTCTTTCCCCTACCGTGGAAGGCTCCTGCAACGACTAGGTCCACAGTGTCAGTCATCTCGCTCTTGTAGTCTCGCTTGTACTTTATCCAGAGCCATCCTCTGGCTCCGGCTTGATAAACGGAGTCTTCTGCAATTGATTTGCATAGTAAGCCTTCGCAACCGTTTTCTATGGCTTCTTGGAAGAATTTTTCGAGTTCTTTTATGTTGTCAGTTATTATATATTTGGCAATTTTTACTCTGTCGCTTTCTTTAATCGCTTTTTCAAGTGCTTTTCGCCTAATCGGGTAGGGCTCTAAGGTTAGGTCTTTACCGTCAACGTAAAGCGCGTCAAACATAAAAAGCGAAACGGGATACTCTTCCATGGCTTTCTCAATTCCATACTTGCGCCTGCGATGCATCAGTTCTTGGAAGGGCCGCATTTCGCCTGTTTCAGGGTCTATGGCAACGCACTCCGCCTCTAAAATACCATCTTTTGCTTTTACATGTTTCTTGAGAAGTTCGATGGCGTCTGGGTACTGGTCAGAAATGTTTTCTAAGCGTCTGGAAAAGAGAACAACCTCATTGCCTTTCTTGTGGGCTTGCACTCTTTCACCATCATACTTATATTCAGCTATGCATTTCCCGCCAAGCTTTTCAAGGATTTCCTCGGGCGTGGAAAGCCTCTCAGCCAGCATGGGTCTTATTGGCTCCCCTACTAAAACTTCAAACTTTTTGATTCCTTCCAAACCTTTTTCAGCAACAACTTTTGCGACTCTTCCAAGGTCTGAGGAGATGTTGTAGGCTCTCTCTATAAGTTCACGGGCTTCCTTCCCGCCGCCGTAAGCTATTGCCAACGCATCCAAAACGGTCATGTCAGCTATGCCCAAGCGGAGATTTCCGGTGACGGCTCTCATTATGTATTTGGCTTCTTTGGGAGTTGCATTGGACAAAAGCCCAGCCAAAAGGGCAGTTTTCGCATCCACAGCGCCTGAGCCTGAAGCTTTAGCCATTTTGTCGAGGGTTTCATAGACTCTTGAAACTGTTAGAGGTTGCTGGAAAAAAGTGACCTGCTTTTTGCTGACAGTATACTTCTGGGCGGTCTCTCCGATGTCTCCACTCTTTTTCAAATCATCCTCAATTTCGCTCTCTGTTCTTCCGGAGGCTCTGGCAAGAGCTTTTATCGCAAGCTTTTCTGCTACGCCTATTTCAAGGTCGACAAAGTCTGGATATATTTTACCCTGAGTTAAGTATACGACTTTGTCGATGATTTCTTGCGGTGTGCTTTTGAGAAGGTCGACTAGGAGGTCTGTCATTTCAAGCCTTTTAGTTGTTGCCTCAATTTTTTCGTAGGCATCTGCGATTGCCGAATAACGCAAAGTTGCTTCCTCATTTACCTAAGAAGAACAGCTATATATTAAGCTTGAACCGACTTAAAATGCCACAATTTATACATAACTTTACCCTTTTCCATTACCTTCATAATGAAGGGGTTTCTTCTTTTTCCCATTTCATCAAATTCTTTGGGCGTGTAGCCTATCGGCTCAATGGGTATTCTAAAAGTGTTTATATCCATCAACTTCTTTACCCTATCAATGAACTTCTTCTCAAAATCCGCGACAACCAATATGTCAACATCCGAACCTTCGTTGATGTCACCCGTCGCAAAGGAGCCGAAAAGAATAACTAAACGAGGGTTAAGGTTTTTAACCACTTCATTTACGTAATCTTCTATCTTTCTAAAAATTCCTCCACCTCGTTTTGAAGCATGGTTTATCAAATGCCATCGAGTTCTCTTAGCAAATCTGCAAGTCTTTCTATGGCCAATTTCCAAGCAGTTTCGCCTTTCTCTTTCGAAGCCTTCGTGGGGTCGCCTATTACGCCTGTTTCGCTTATTTCTTTTGTTCGGAAACCCCAAGAAACTTTTGGGCCAGTCTCCTTTAATCCAATTTTTGTGTACTTTGATTTTGGAAGTTTAATCGCGGGTTTCCTAATTCTCTCTTTAATCACGAAGTTTTCTCGATTTGCAAGGGTTGTGGAAGTTTCAAATTCCCCAGCATGTGCATCATAAACGGTTTCAATTGACTTTTCGATGAAGTCTGGTATGAGGCTGACAGTATCAACCACTACAAAAGCGTTAGTGTCTGCCTTAATTCTTTGAACAGCTGCTTCCAGAGCAGGAGAGTTTCCGCCATGTCCATTCTCAAAAACTATCTTCTTAAATCCATGCTTTATTAGAGAAGAAGCTACTTCGTAGGCTAATTGTTCTAGGGTGTGGGGACTAAGAGTGACCGTTCCGGGAAAGTCCATGTGATGCGAGGAAACGCCGTAATATATTGGTGGAGCTACGATGGCGCATTGAGCTTTTTCAGCAGCCTTCATTGAAAGCCAAAATGCATCATAGGCATCGGTGTCTATAGGCAGATGTGGTCCATGCTGCTCGCAACTTCCGACTGGCACAACAGCTACATCATGCATTGTTAAGAATTCTTTTACATCAGGCCATGTAAGTTCGCCTAGGTAAAAACTACGCATTTTCATGAAAGGCTCCACCTAAAAGGTTTCATAATGAACAATTCGACTTATTGGTCTTCTGCTTGGTGGTGAAGGAGCTTCAGCGGGATACCCTACGGGAATTATGGCTACTGGTCTTACTCCATAAGGAATTTTCAGGATTTCTCTTGCTTCCTCCTCTCTAAATGCACCAACCCAGCATGTGCCTAAACCAAGCGAGCAGGCCGTCAAGAGAATGTTCTGTATGCTGGCGGCTGTGTCTTGTATACAGTACAAGGTTTCGCCACGGACACCATAACCTTGCGAAGAACGATACTCATTTACGCAAATAACAATTACAACGGGAGCTTCTTCGATGAACGTTTGACCGAGAGCTGCTTCAACAAGCCTTCTTTTGATTTCAGGTTTTCGAACTATTATGAATTCCCATGGCTGAATGTTTCCAGCGGAAGGTGCCCATCGACCAAAGTCAATGAGTTTTTCAACGATTTCTTGTGGAACATCCTTATTCTTGAAGGCTCTTATGCTTCTCCTTCCTTTGATGGCTTCATGAACATCCATAATTTTCACTCTTTTGATATTAGGTATTATCAATTTTATCCTTTAAAGTTTGCATGACTAAGCAAAAGATTTTTACTTGTAAAGCTTCTCTCCTTAATTTGAGCGGTATGAACAGAAGCATTTTACGAAATGTTACATTCTTAATTACTGTCTCGCTAGTGCTTGCAAGTGTTACTTATGCTGTGGACATTTGGCTTTTCTCTTCGCACCCCTACATTTCACTAGCAGACATTGTATTTATAGAAGGGATAATCTTCATTATAGTAGGCGCCGTGCTTTTTCTTGGTTCAGGCGGAATAAGTCGAGCGAGTCAAAGAGCAGCAATGCTGGCTGCGACTGCAAGCGCAATGGGCAAAGAGGTTATAGGACCTACAGAAATATTTAGGAGAGACTCTTGGAAGCCGAAGGGCTTCATACGATTGGGGCTAATCTTGATTATGACGGGAGTAATCTTACTTCTTGTATACTTTGCTTTAACCTAGATTGCCATATGAAACCCTAAAAAAGCATATTACTACAAAAGCCTTAAGTCTTGTTCACTCTTCATTTTTGTTAGGATGATGAGGCAGAGAGTCAATAGAGCTTATGGCTGTGATATGGCTCGACGGGCGAACTGACACCTCTTATAAGGAAAATTTATCAGCTAAAAAGCACGAATGAGAAAGGAAATATTACTTAAAGTTGTGGGAGTGAAGCTGGGAAAAAACAGTTGAATAAGCCCAAGATTGCAGAAGCGTTGGATAAACTTTCATCAAAAACGGCTGTCAAGTATGGAGTGTACTTAACCTCGGCAATAATATTCTTCGCACTGATATTGCTGCCGTCGACGCTGGGAATAATAATTAAATGGAACACGATGCAGCAAGTTCTGAACCAGCCAGAACTCATGGCGCGTGCGCTTAGCGCAATTCAAAACTCCTTCACATTGGCCCTACTTGTTTCCACCATAGACATCGCTACTGGAACGCCGATGGCGTGGCTTATCGCACGTGGAAGATCAAAATGGTTAAGCGTTCTCGACACATTTGCTGACATCCCGTTCATTGTACCCACAGCCGCGCTTGGCTATTCACTGCTCCTCTTTTGGAGTGAATCAGAGGGGTTATCATCACTTTTCGGCGGATCGCTGGTTTCGCCGGGTTGGCTCCTCGTTGCACTGCTCCACTTCACATTTTCCTATCCAGTTATAGTTAGAGTTATAGTTGGAGCACTGCTTGATTATAAGATGGAGTATGAGCAAGCGTCAAGAACCCTGGGTGCACCGCCATTTACAGCGGTAAGAACCGTTACTTTCCCAATACTAAAACCTTCTTTCATAGCGGTTTTCATACTTGCGTTTTCGAGGTCAATTTCGGAGACAGGAGCAACAATGATGGTTGCCGGGTTCTTCGAAAACGGACCAGTTTTTATCCAAAAAATGAAAAGCGATTTCTCAGACGGAATAGTCAACCAAGCGACCTATGAAGGCTCAATAGTGTTCACAAGCTTCATACTCATAGCCGTCTCCTGCCTGATCTTTACAATAATACGCATTCTTGGAACAAGATTAAAATTGTCAATAAGAAGGGTCTGGCCGACGGTTGAGAGGAGATTAAGCTATTCAACAGCGGCATTCTCGAGGGACAGCATCGCGCTTCTAGTCTTTTTTGTAATCGTGCTTATTCCATCTCTTTTTGTTGCGCTTCCAGCATTTGAAGCTATTTTCACAGACACTCTGCCCAAGGCGCTATCGGGTGTAGGTGGTTGGGGGGAATATTGGCAAAGCCTCATTCTCTCATATCTTTTAGGAACTGTGGTTACAATCTTAAACATCATCATAGGACTGCCGATGGCAATAGTTATTGCGAGAAAAAAGTTGGGAACCTTACCATCAGCGGTTTTAGATGTGCTTGTCGACATTCCGTTAATCATTCCATCAATTGCCTTAGGAGTCTCCCTTGCAATTTTTTGGAGGGAAACTTTCGCTTTCATACCAGAGATATTGTTATTAATTTTCGCTCACTTGGCAATAACGTACCCCTACTTCGTAAGGTCAATGTCAGCAGCGGTTGAAAGGATAAGCGTGGACTTAGAAGAAGCTTCAAGAACCCTCGGAGCTAAACCCTTAGGTGTTTTTAGAACAATAATTTTACCATTAACAAAGTACTCTATACTTTCAGGCGCAATAATGATTTTTACCCGAAGTGTAAGTGAAACGGGTGCAACTCTGGCGGTAGTTACCACGCTTAAAACAGTGCCCATATTCCTTGTCGATTGGGTCAAACATAAAGTACCAGCCACACCATTGGAAATTGGTTTAGGCTGTGGTTTTCTAATATTGGTCTCCTTCATAATCCTCTTGGCTTTGAGATTTATTGTTAGGGGAAAAGGAATATACTGACATGTTTAATATAGAGCTTGCAATTTATGCAATAAATTTACGCAATCGCTTAAGACATGTGGAGGAAGCAGCTGATGCCTGACGTTCGCCTAGTCAATGTTACAAAAAAATTTGGAAAAATTGTAGCTGTTGACAACGTCAGCCTCTACATTCATGATAGGGAGTATTTTTCCTTGCTCGGCCCAAGCGGATGTGGAAAAACAACTTTGCTTAGGCTTATTGCGGGGTTAATTAAGCCTGATGAAGGCGAGATTTACATTGGAGATAGGCTTGTTAATGATGTTCCGCCAGAAGATAGGGATGTCGGATTCGTTTTCCAAACATTCGCATTATTTCCTCATATGAACTCTTGGGATAACGTAACTTACGGCCCGAGAGTGAAGGGCTTTGACATGAAAAAAGTGGGTACAATAGGACATGAAGTGCTAGAGATGGTTAGGCTTCATGAACGCTTAGATGCGTTTCCAAATCAGCTAAGCGGAGGAATGATGCAGAGAGTAGCTGTGGCAAGAGCCCTGGCAGCAGGAGCCAAGCTGCTACTTCTAGACGAGCCTCTGGGACAGCTAGACGCAAAAGTGAGAAACGAACTAAGGTATGAAGTAAGGAGGATGACTAAGGACCTGGGTTTAACAGCCATCCATGTGACTCATGATCAGTCTGAAGCCATGGCGATTTCAGATAGAATCGCTGTTATGAAGAAAGGTAAGGTTATGCAAGTTGGAACCCCGAATGAACTTTACATGAATCCAAAAAGCGTATTTGTGGCTCACTTCATCGGAGAGTCGAACTTCTTGGAAGGTTATATTTCAAGGGTAAGTAGCAAAGGAGTGGTAATAGAGCTTCGTGGTGGGGTAAAGGTTCAAGCGGCCGGCAGAGACATGAAGAGGGGGGAAAGAGTTGTTTTAGCGATAAGGCCGGAAGCCTTTGTTATTGAAAGAGGGATAAAGAAGAGTAAAAATTCTGTTTTAGGCGTGGTAGAAAAGGTTACTTTTGAGGGAACAAATATACGGTATGAAGTTAGGCTTGAAAACCAGGATTTGGTGGTGATTGTTAAACCTTCTCTAACTGAAGAATGGTTTAATACGGGTGAGAAGGTTACTGTAAGTTTTCCACCTGATAAAGCGCATGTGTTTGCATACCCAAGTGTTGGGTTAAAGGAGGAAATGGCTGTTGAGTGAATTAATAAAATGGTTTGAGAAGAGGAGGGAAACAAAGGCGTTGGCAACTATACAGCGGCATTTGGCTTTAACAACGGGGATAGTTGAAGACTTGGAAAGAGCTATAATATCAGCCATAAAGAAGGATGAGAAGGAAATGCAGAGACATGTCGAAAGAGTGGCGAGTAGCGAAAAAGAAGCAGACGCGTTGCGGAGAAAGGTTATGGACGAAGTGTCGAAGGGAGAGCTCCCGCCAACAGATAGAGTAGACTTGATGGACCTTGTAAAGAGGGTTGACATGGTTGCAGACTGGAGCAGAGAATCCACACGCGTACTTGGCGCTATACCAATGGAGCATGTGTCGAACTCAATTAAAGATGAATTCATAGAAATGGTTAGAAGTGTAAAGCAATGCGCGGTTTCCCTTCAAAAATGCGTGAATAAGATGATGACGAAGCCCGAGGAAGCCCTCCAAGCCGCGGATGCCGTAGAACGTGAAGAAGAAAAGGTTGACGATATACTTGAAAAAGCTAGGAAACTCCTTGGCAAGGAAGACTTGCCGAAGGTTGGAGTTGCGGTTTTGGTAAGCCAGCTTTTTGAAGCTATAGAGATGATTGCGGATTCGTGCGAAGATGCATGCGATCAAGTAAGAATTATAATGGTTAGAAAGTGAGGTGGAGAATAGTGACAGAATTGAGAGTTGACATATCGGAATTGAAAAGTGAGGGCAGCGACTTAATAAAAGAGCTTGCCGACTTCTTGAAAGAAAAAACAAAGGCTGAGGTTGAAACGGCAACAAACGAGATAATTGTGAAGAGTGAAGAAAAAACTGTTTCAAAGTCTTATTTGCGGGTGCTTTTGCGAAAGTTTTTGCACAAAAATGAATTGAAGGATTATTTCAGAGTGATAGGCGGCAAAGAAAACAGCATAATGGTTAAAGAAAGGAAAATCTCTGAGGAAGAATAACTCTTCTACTTTCCTTTAAGCACCTCATGTTTCTTCTTGGCAATATCCTCCTGAACCTTGAGTATGTAATTCCGCGCAGTGTGAGCACTCTTATAAGCGTCCAGCAACTTTTCGTTCACCACAAACTTTTCAACGTCATTCAGCAAATTCTGTACGGTTCCCAACAAGAGACTATTTTCGATTTTTTTAATTTCAGGGTTTGGCTTCCACTTCAACACGTCACTTTCATCCTGAAAAGTAATTGAGAACAGGAATAACATATATTCCAGTTCTGCTGCGAGGTGCCAGAGGCTCTCGGCAAATGAGTCATCATCCTTTCTATTCAACGCTTGCATTGAATTTTCTAAATGCATCATGGCAGACTTCAAAGACTTCCATACTTTCTCACTAGTCGCCATAGTCTCAACTCATTTTAGCACATTAATACAGCCTATCCTTTTTTATTTGTTTCGTCAAACTTAAGCTGTATCCACCTTCTCTTCGACAGTGAAAAGAATTCCTATCAAAATCAAAGCAGCGCCAAAAATAAACAGTGGTGCTGGTATCTCTTGGAACATGGCTATGCCCAAAACTGTTGCGCCGATGGGTTCAAGCAAAGCCATAGTCGCGGTTTCGAAGGACTTCAGGTTTGATAGAGAAGAAAAGTATAGTGTATGGGCTATTGCTGTCGGCAATATGCCTAAACCAACCAGAGGAAAAATAATCTCCGCTTCGGTTGGCAACGTTAAAATTTTGTTTGTGGCTGGCACACTTAAAACTCCTATAATAATGGCTGTCAACATGTATATCGGAAACATCGTAGAGAGCACAGCCATCTGGCTCCTTATCCTTCTGCCATAATTGAGATAGAAGGCTTCAACCAAGGAGGCTAAAACAGCTTCTAAATCGCCTTTTAGGCTTGGAGAAAAACCTTCTGCTCTCATATTCATGGTTTCGGCATAGGCAATCACGCATGCGCCTATAAACGAGATCGTTAAGCCAACGACCGCTAGGCGGGATGGTTCAAGCTTGAAAAGAAAGCTTGAGACAAACATGGAGAAAATTGGAGTTGTGTTAACGAGGACCGTGGCGTTTAGAATTGTTGTGTCCTTCACTGCAGATATAAATAAAATGAAATGTAAACCAAGGAAAAGGCTGAGGATGAAGAGTTCCTTTATATTCCTTTTTACAATGTCGAGGCTAAATGATTTTCCAAGAACAAGCAATATTATAACCAAGACTAAGCAAGCAGTTATTAAACGCCAGAAAGCTATGGAGAACGCATCAAGGCTTTGTAGAAACCTTATAAAGATTGAAGCCGTTCCGAAGAGAACACCAGCAGTTATGCCCTCCGTTAGCGCTAGTTTTCTTGTTCTCACATGCACCTGAATGCCTCTTTCCCTTTTCAACAGAATGTTGTCTACAAGTTAAGTTTATATACATATTTCGGAATCGCTCCAAGTTAAAAGAAGGATTCAGTAGTGAAGCTAGTTCGCTATCACCATGAAGGCATAGAACACTATGGCGTTTTCGTAAATAATAAAGTAATATGCTTGCCTAGCTTAGCGAAACGTTTGAATAAAGAAATTCCAAGACGGATGGAAGAATTTATAAGTTCTGAAGCGGAAGGCGTTGAAAACGCAGAAAAGTTACTTGAAAACGCTGCAGAAAAAGATGTTACAAGCGCCTCTTCTCCGGTCAACCATGTCGCTTTGCTAGCGCCTATAGCTTCTCCACCCAAAATTGTTTGTTTAGGACTAAACTATCGAGACCATGCTGCGGAGCAAGGTGCTGCTATACCCGATGAACCAGTAATATTCATAAAACCCCGCACAGCCATAACTGGTCCAAATGAAAGTATCGTTAAGCCGAGCTTTGTTAAACAGCTTGATTATGAAGCTGAGTTAGCAATTGTTATGGGAAGAAGAGCCAAAAATGTTTCGGCTTCAGATGCTAAGTCATACATTTTCGGGTACACAATTCTGAACGATGTTTCAGCGCGGGACATTCAATTTAAGGATAAGCAATGGACTAGAGGGAAAAGCTTCGACACCTTCGCCCCAACAGGACCATGCGTAACAACTGCAAACCAGCTTCAAAACACAGCCAACTTATACATTCGCACATGGGTTAACAAAGAGCTCCGTCAAAATTCAACAACGAAAAACATGGTTTTTAACGTCTATGAAATAGTGTATCATTTAAGCCGTGTAATGACTTTAGAACCTTGCGATATTATTGCAACTGGCACCCCTGCGGGTGTCGGTTTTGCTTTAAAACCTAAACCAAGATTTCTGCAAGCTGGTGACATTGTAAGGATTGAGATTGAAAAAATTGGTATTCTAGAAAACATAGTTGATGAGGAAAAAACAGCTTCTTAAGCAAGTATTATTCCCTATTTTGATTTCTCTAATCATCATGTCCCCATAATTTAAAGCCTTATTCAACCTCTATATTCCAAATTCATAAACCATAATTGCCTTGCCAAGAAGTTATATTATTGAGAAAACAATGCTAAAGAATGTTTTGCAAAAACAGAAATCAGATGAACGTGTTAAGTGTATTAAATGCAGACAAAGAGACGCAACAAGAGAGGACCAGATGTGTGATAACTGCCGTTTTTTGTTCGCCATCGAAGACATTCTTAAGAGTAGAAGCAATTGACATGACTTTTTAATTACCTCTCAACTGAAACTTTGCTTTCGCCTGCTTCTTTCTCAAGCCTTATCACGTGTTCGGCTTTTTCCGCAAAGGCTTCGCTGTGTGTAACAGCTATTATTTGTTCTATGGCTTTGAGGCGTGAGATTGCTTCGGCTAAGCGGTCTATTGAGC